>JAKPKS010000225.1 GCA_029553585.1 Candidatus Atribacteria bacterium
AGATAATATTGCTTATATTAAGAAGATCGTTGCTGGTACTGGTGCAACTATTACTTCAGATGCTTCAACAATAACGATTGCAGTATCAGGAGCAGCTGGTTACGTTAGAAAGTATGCAGGAACCTTTAATGGAACGTCAAGTACCTCGCTATCTATTCCTGCAGCAACTCACACATTAGGAACAGGTCCTCTACAGGTAACTGTTTACGATGGAACTCAGCAGGTTTATGTAGATGTGGATTGCGCAGCTAATGGAGATATTACTCTTGAATGGACTGGAGGTTCACTAAGTGCATCTTGCAAGTACATCATCATGGGATAATAAAAAAATCTCTAATTATAAAAAAGGGATGGTCTCAAGCCATCCCCTTTTTTATGAGATATATAAAATAAAATCTATATTATGTCATACTTAACTTATAATGGAAAAAGAATTATTTCTAATAATAAATATGTCACCGGAATAGGAGCTGGACAAATTTATTTGGCAGACTTTAATAATGATGGGGTTCGTTTTACATCAGAAGACATTCCTGAAATTAGTGGAGACATGAAGTTAACATTTAAAATGTATTTAGATGTTAGCATGAATTATTCAAATAGGATAATTTATTTTGAAGGAAATAATAATGATTGGGTAGGTATGTCTATAGTAGATTCTTCAATATTTATATCCACTTCATCAGGGTTTCCGACATATTATACTGTTTATCCTTTACTTCCTTCGTATGCTCAAAATATTTTGAATATCGAAATAAGGAAAAACCCTTATGCCGATGGAAATGCAAAATATTATCCTTATCATTTTATGATAAATGATGTCAGTGTTCAGGGAATAAATGGATTTGTTACTTCCTCATCCAAAACTGAGGGTAATGGAATTGGTTCGGGGTTTTCAACTATTGGAACTGCTTCGTTTCCTAATAGAATGGATAAAGGAACCTTATGGGATATTAAAATTACGGAAGTTTCTACAGGATTAGATTTACATTATTGGAAAGGATATGGAAATACTGCTGGCGATTGGGAAGATCTTATCGGAACAATAGATGTTTCTGCTATAGATGCTATGGGGACGAGAACCGTACCGGGGTTTATTCCTAGTTAAATAATTTCATTGATATATAAAATATAAATACATATTTGCTATTAGTTTTTTCTGGATAGTGAAAGAAAAATAATAATAAAATGGCTGGAGAATTCAAAATTAAAACAGGGCTATTACTGGGCCCTTCGCCTACTCAACCAGTAATTTCAATTCAAGATACCTCTATTTCGATTACCCAAGATGCTTCTTCCATTCTTGTAACTGGAAAAGCTATCTATGATTTTCATAGTGCTAATTCTCTTTGGGATGTTAGTACAGATACAACTACTGTATATTTAAAAGATCCTTCCGACAACGTCGAGCTCTCTTATATAGAGATGGCTCAAGATGGAGGACCATTATTAATGGCCGATATGCCTGTTTCCGCTCCTTCTGGGGAACAAAGCTATTCAATGTCAATTGATGGATCCTCTGCACTCAAAATATATGGAAATGGAAATGGGTCTGCTTTAACAGAAACTGCTGTTATTGTTGGAGCAACTTATTTTGCATTAGGAGACCCAGCAGTAGCCGGATCATGGAGATTTAGAATAAACGGGGGAGAACTCCTTATTGAGGGGTATAATGGCTCTTCCTGGGTGGAAAAAGGTAAATTCAGTTGAAATGATTAATGTATTAAAGCTTTTAGGTATAGCCAATCAAAATCCCAGTACTGAAATTAAATTAGGTTTAATTTATAACTGGTATGCTGTAACTGACGCGAGTTTTATTTACGCGGATGGATGGAAAATACCAACTACTACAGAATTTAATACACTTAGATCAAACGGATCTAATTATGCTACGGGGTTTAAGGAAACCGGTACCACTTATTGGACAGCTCCGAATACTTGGGCAACAAATGCTTTCGAATTTAATGGCAGAGGAGCCGGATGGAGAGACTCGGATGGGGATTTTCTAAATATATCGGAGAGATTAATAATGCTAACAACAGCATCCTCCGGAGATAATACTACAGCATATTTTATGCAATATGATGCTTCCGCATTCAATTTTGCATCTTATCCCAAAAAGTCAGGAGCCTCCATTAGATTATTAAAAGTTTCTACTTCTCTTTCTGATGGCGAAACAGGAACTTATATAGGAAATGATGGAAAAACTTATAGAACAATATGTATAGGTAGTCAAGAATGGCTAGCCGACAATTTAGCGGAAACAAAATATAGAGATGGTACTCCAATTCCCGAGGTAACAGGAGCTGCAGCATGGGCAGCCCTAACAACTGGTGGTTTATGTGCTTATAATAATGACTGGGCAAATGCTTTTATAACCCAATCGGGTAATGTAAGACCTAAATTAATGTTTATTGGAGCAGGTATAGATAATAATCTTATTTTATCTAAATCGGCAATTTCCTATGAGCCCGAAGCAATATCATTATTTGATAATATGGTTGTAGAACCAAGTGATGCGTTAAAAATCATTATCAACACGGCAATAAGAGACTTAAAGCTTTATGGGATTTGGAATAAGTTAGACTTTTTATCTGTTTATGCAATGCATACAGAACAAGCAGCTTTACTAGATTGGAAAGGATATAGTAATCAAACAAACCAGAATGGAATGGATTTCACTCAATATACTGGGTTTAGCTATGATACAAGTTTAGCAACGGTTTTTATTAATACTAATTTTGATCCAAGTACTGACGGAGTTAATTTTACCCTTAATGATGCTATGATGGGGGTTTGGCAGGAGGATAGAGGCGATACAGCTGCTAGGCCATTTATGGGTGCAAGGCTTTCACGTTCCTTTCGGATAGGAAATTACAATGCTACGATGTTTAGATCCGGATCGAATATGACGGGAATTATTAATGGAGCTGATACAGCTCAACAAATTTTAAAGCCTTTTTCATTTGGATTAACATTAATGCAGAGAGAATCTAATACTACTATAAGAGGTATTATCGATGGCTCTCTAGGAAATAATGTAACTTTTGCTTCAACAATGCCTGTTCAGAGAAATTTATATGTAAGAGGAGCACAAGCATTTACAGTCTCTGGGTTCTCAACAAACATGTTTAGAGCGAGCGTTGCGGGTGCAAGCTTAACAGAAACTGAACATCAAAATTTCTATAGTGTTATGAATGCTTATATGGCAGCTGTAGACTCATTATAATTTTTTAATATTTTGAATTATGAATATGATATTATTAACAGAGGAACAAGCAAATTCGGTTCGAGGAATGTATGGTGAATATAGCATGCTTGATCCCTTCAGAGTTGTTGAAGGGTGGGCTCTGCCAATTAAAATCCTAGAAAAACCAGAGTTTTCATCGGTTAAAGATTTTTTAAGTTCTCTTCCTCAGCAAGAGGTTACCTTGATCGTAGAGGATGATAACTAAATATATAAAATAAATTACTGTTATGTCTTTTAAAACAGGATCAACACAGATTGATGGATCAATTAATATCGATGGATCCATATTTCAATGGCAACAGCTATTCTCCGGAGGGGGTGGTGGAGGAGGAACTGGTGATGTAGCTTGGGGCTCCGGAAATGTTGGATCTAATAATCAATTAATAACTGCATTAGGTGATGGATCTATTGCTGCTGAGCCGAATCTTACTTATGATTTAAGTCTTTTTTCTGTCAATGGCGACGTTAGCATAGGGTCAAATATTTATATGACCGGTGGAAAAATTCTTTATTTATCTGGATCAACAGGGCAAATAAAATATGTTTCTGATGAGTTAAATCTTATTGGAGATAATATACATCTAAATGCAGCTACAAATATTATTTTAGAGCCTTTTACAG
>JAKPKS010000231.1 GCA_029553585.1 Candidatus Atribacteria bacterium
ATCATCCAGACTTTTGGGTCTCATTCGATCAGCTAAGGGAGCTAATTTTTTTATTTTTTTTATTGGTTGTTGAAAAAGATCCATTGCCTTTACTTTAATCCTTTATATTTTTATTCTATTATTTTACCATTTTTTAGACTCTTTTGAAATAACGAAAATAACAGAAACCTACAACTCTTAATATGTCTTTTATTCATAAACTGTACTAATTTCGAGTAGTGTTAACAATTTAGTTTAAAAAAATTGGTCATGCATGTTGTCTTTCCTATAGAATAGATATAACCAAAATAAACTATAGGAAGGAGAACAGCACACATGACCAAAGATGAACGCTTAACCAGTTACAAGTATAGTGTACTGCAACATGCATATAAAAACAAGAACATTACCAGTACCTGTAGATTCTTTAACTTATCCAGAACCACCTTCTATGAGTGGCAAATGAGGTTTGAAAAGTTTGGCTATCTGGGATTAAAGGATAAACAAAGATCCAAACCCAGGATGCCCAATCAGGTTAAACCGGAATATGAGACGATCATTTACAATTACATACGAGATTATCCGACCCATGGACCCAGAAGAATCTCCAATGAGCTTAAAGCCCAGGGAGTCACTATCAGTGAAACCGGCGTCTATAACGTTTTAAAAAGAAAAGGACTTAATCATCGCCTGAGTCGGCTCTTCTATGCCCAGGAGCACTCGGATAATCCAGTCATCACCGAAAGCTATCTCAGAGAGAAAGAAAAGAAGAAAGAAACCCATATTAAGGCTTTCTATCCCGGATACCTGTTCTGTCAGGATACCTTCTATGTAGGAACCATCAAGGGTTTAGGCAGAATTTACCAGCAGACCGGTATTGATGCCTACAGTAACTTCGGCTTTGCCAAGGTCTATACCAACAAGAAAGACGACAGTGCCATTGACTTTGTCGAGACCAAAGCTTTGCCGGTCTATGAGATGTTTAACATCCGGCTAGACCGTATCCTAACCGATAATGGTAAAGAGTACACCACTCACTGGGTAAATGGGAAGCATGACTATGAGATATTCCTGGCAAAATGTGGTATTATCCATACCAAAATTAAGCCCAGGTGTCCCAAGAGTAATGGCATGGTAGAAAGATTTAACAGAACCTTATTAGAAGAGTTCTACCAGATTGTTATGCTTAAGAATGTCTATACCTCTTTGGACGAGTTGCAGAATGATCTGGATAGTTTCATCTACTATTACAATTTTAAAAGAACGAATCAGGGTTACCGCCTTAAAGGTAAGATTCCTTACCAAAAATTTACCGATGGTAAGAGAAAATTAGCTTTACCGGAACCTGACTAAATAGTATTCTATTTCTATAGGAAAGAACGGCAATGTGTAAACACATCATGAAATTAATACACATAAACACATATTTTTAATATAATTCTTATTTGAATAAGTATTATGGAAATGTTTCAGAAAAGTGTGAGTAACCATATATTCCCAATCTATTGTCTGCTACGAAAGCTCCTTAAAGATTGAATTGAATAAAAAAGGCCATTATTTTAAGGTGTATTTAGAGAAACAAATAATTTTTTATAATATTTTCAGGAATATGTTGACTATTAATATTGTTTAAGCTATTTTATACTCAGTTATGCTTACAATTATTACTTCTAATCAGGGCTTAAATGGGGAAAAATACCAATAAAATTAAAAAAAATAAAACAAAGGATAATTTTAATTGGTATATCCTCTTTATCATCTCCTTAACTTCAGTGGTAGGTGGTATATATCGTGATGGTTTTGCTGCCCTGTTTCCCTTTTTACAGAGAGATTTTAATCTTACCAGAGCACAATTGGGACTTCATTCCACTCTTTTTTACCTTACCTCTGCCTCTGTAGCCCTTTATACCGGTCGATTGGTAGACTTGAAGGGTTCCAAATGGGGATTAGTATTTGGTAGCTTTGCTTTAGGTATTTTTTTCATCCTACATACTCTAGCTCCTAATTTTTTGGTGCTCCTGCTGGTAGCTGCTCTAACCGGCATAGCGGTGAGTATTAATACCCCTACTGCCAGCAAGGGTATTGTGGAATGGTTTTCGAAAAAACAGAGAGGCTTTGCCTTGGGAATTCAGAGTATCGCTTTTCCAATTGGGGGATTGTTGGGTGCAGTTTTCCTGCCCCTCCTGAGTAGTTTTATGGGATGGAGAAAAACAATAATTATACCTGGTTTAGTATCTATCTTGTTTGCTTTATTTATTAAGCAATTTTATCAACAAAAAAAACGAGTAGTTAACAACACCCTGGCAGGTGATAAAAGCAATCCTTCTTTTTTTAAGTATTTCTTTCGTTTAATTCAAAATAGAGAATTGATTGTTATATCAATTTTTGGATTCTTTTTAGGAACAGCGAGTGGGGTAATGGCTTCCCATTTTACCCTGTTTTTATTTTTAGATTATAACTTATCTGAAACTGTGGCTGGCCTGGGGTTTGCAGCTTTTCAGTTAGGTAGCATTTTGGGAAGGCCGGTATGGTGCCTCATATCTGATAGTTTATTAGCATACAATAAGGGTAAGGCTTTTCTATTTTTAGGCTTTGTATTTACGTTTATTACTTTTACTTTTAGTATTTTTTTAAAAAACTTTGCTACACCACCCTTGTCTGTGCTTTTTTTATTGACTTTTTTGGCTGGTTTTTCCGGGAACGGCTGGCCCGGACTTTACACTGCCTCTGTGACAGAAGTGGTGGAAGAAGATAATGTGGGTATTGCTATCGGCTTATCTCTGCTTTTTGCACGCTTTGGACTGATGATTGCCCCACCTATCTTTGGTTATATAGCAGACTTAAGAGGTTCCTACAATTTGAGCTGGTTTTTACTCGGTACTATTATATTAGTAACTTCTTTAATTCAATATCTATTTTCTCCAAAGAAAAAAGAAGTGCCAGGGTAAATAAAAATTTATTTAATTACAATTATATATAAGTACCTTTTTATCTATTAGTTTGAAAAATCATCTTTAAAGTGTAATCAAGTGTTTCGTGTTTAATTTTAGTAGCATCGAATTTAAACAATTTAAAGACCATTTGTATCCAGAAACCTATAGTACCGGCTGTTAGCAAGGTTCCTATGCCAACCATTCCACCGAGTCTCCAGCCAATGAAAACCACTAAAACTTCAAGACCTCCCCGACAGACTCCTATTGGTAAACCGGTCATACGGGTAAGGGCAACCATCAGGCTATCCCTGGGGCCGGCACCAAATCCTGCTGCCATATAGAAATAGGTCGCCAGGGCAAGGATTACCAAACTGATTATCAGCATGATTATGCTCATTAGAAAACTACTGGATAGTGGTATTATATTAAGGAAAAGAATCAAATCGAGAAATGCACCGATTAGTATCATATTTAAAATAGTGCCCAAACCTAATTTCTCGCCAAGTATGAAAACTATAATCCCAATAGTAATTCCAGTTAAAATCGATACACTTCCAATACTTATACCGGTTACCCTGGAAACTCCGGCATGGAAAACGTCCCATGAACCATATCCAACATTGGCTCTTATGATAATAACACAACCAAAAGAATAAAGAAAAAGGCCCCAGATTAACTGAATAATTCGCAATAAATATGACTTTATCAAAAATCAAGCCTTTCTAAGCGAAGTGGTTATTTTAAAGGTTAGTTTTTCAATTAAAATCAATCGGTTTGTTGTTCCACCTTCAAAGAGTAAAAAAGACAATTTTAACTAATCAGGTACATTGACCCAAGCCCAGTTAATTTAATTTCCCGTTCTGTTGATGATTATTATAGATATGTTTGGAGCAATGTCAACAACCAATTTATTTTTGTCTCTCAGCTTGACCCCTTAAATTTATATTAGTAAACTATAGAAAAAGCAAGTCCAGTAATTATAATTTAAAATATTTTTATAGGAATTAAAAAATTAAGAAAATTAAGAGGAATATTATGGGCAAACAATATGATTTTAATCAAGTAATACCACGAGGCACTGAGAGTGGCTCTTATAGTATAAAATGGCAGGGTTATGAATCGAGATTCCCAGGTTATAAGTTTGATGCCCGGGAATTGTTGGGTATGTGGATAGCCGATATGGATTTCCTGTGTCCGCCTGAGGTGATAGCTGCAGTTAAAAAAAGAGCTGAACATGGCATCTATGGATATCTTTCTCCTGATGCGGTAGAAGCCTTTAAGAGAGCGGCTGCCGGATGGTTTGCCAGACGTTATAGTTATCAGGTTCCTACTGACTGGATGCTGTTCATAAGCGGAGTGGTACCCTCTATAAATGCTGCTATTCAGGAATTTAGTGCCCCTGGAGATGGAGTCATTATTCAAAATCCGGTTTATTATCCTTTCAGTAATAGTATTATAAATTGCAGCCGCATTATCTCTAATAATCAGTTAATTGAAGTAAATGGCTATTACAGTATGGATTTTGAGGGTTTAGAAAAATTATCTCAGAGTTCTGATAATAAAATCTTTATTCTCTGTAATCCCCACAACCCGGTAGGCCGGGTCTGGACCAGAGATGAACTCTATCGGGCCTGCCGGATTTGCGTAGATAATGGTGTATTAGTTTTTTCTGATGAGATTCATGCTGACCTGATAATGAAGGGGCAAAAATTTACTACAGCAGGAACCCTGTCAGATGAAATAACCCAAAAACTCATCATTTCCTTTGCTCCCAGTAAGACCTTTAATATTGCCGGATTAGCTGCTTCTCTCATCGTAGTTCCTAATAAAGAAATAAGGGAACGACTGGCACAAAGAATGATTATCAATAACTACCCTGATCCCAATGTTTTTGCCCCCGTTGCCGGAGAGGCGGCTTATCTTTATGGAGACAGCTATGTAGATGAATTAACAGAATATGTGGAAAATAATTTTGATTATGTAATTGACTATCTTAAAGAAAATTTACCGGCTGTAACCATGCGAAAAGCGGAAGGAACCTATCTGGGCTGGATGGATTTCAGAAAAACGGGGGTGGAAAGTAAAGAAATCTATTCATTGATACTGGAAAAAGCTAAAATAGCGACTGATTTAGGAGAGTGGTTTGGTTCAGGAGGGGATGGCTTTGTCAGAATAAACTTAGCCTGCCCTAAATCTATAGTGATTATTGCGATGGAACGGCTTAAAATGCCTTTCAAAGCCTTTAATTAAGAAATTCAGAGAGGCTTTTTCTACATTTTTGTTTTTTAATTTCCTCCTGTACAAGATTTAAGGCCTGCATCCATTTGTAAGCAGAGAGATGTGGGTTTTTAAACTT
>JAKPKS010000232.1 GCA_029553585.1 Candidatus Atribacteria bacterium
ATATTCGCTTTTTTAATCAGCCATATCTGGTATATTTATACTTTTACCGCTTCATTAGCTTTTAATGCCATATCAGCGGCTGGTTACCTGTTTCCTGCATGCCATATTTGGTCTATGCCTGGATATTTTTTAAAAGATTAAAACCATTTCTTGGCCATTATATAATTCCGGTAATCCTGTACATAGTAACAATTATGGGGATGAGCTATACCAGTCTGTTACGTTTTGGGGGAATCCGTGGTTATATTTTCTGGCTGCCCTTTATCGGTTCTTTATTTTTTATCTTATCGGATTCGCTTCTGGCAATTCGTAATTTTAGATATAGGCAAGAGAAAGGGTGGGCTTCGGTTATGTTAAGCTATGTTCTGGGGCAATTGTTGATTGCAATAGGATTTATGGGCTCATAATTAGGCAGTGGTAGCCCTTAGTTATGTCAAATCTCAACAGGCTGACCGAGAATAACCTAATAATATCGCAGAAGATGAGAAAATAAACAGGCATTGTTGGTATATTGGTATATATAGATTATACATTCAAGAGATCTAAAGATACCTGAATTAAAGCCTGGGATAACCAACCGGGCTATTCTCTGTTAAACCAAGGTATAGTTAACATTACTACTGATACTCTAATCTGGCTTTCCTGGGATATTGGGACATTAGTGCAAAGCTAGTTAGATGACACTGTGGACAATTATGGTATAGTTTTCCAAGATACAGATGAAACGGTAGATTATAATTTTATTAGATGTTGCAGTTCCGATTATACAATTAACAGTAGCCTGAGACCCAAATTAGAAATTACTTATTATTTTCATAGGTTAATTTTAATAATAGCTGGGGCTTCTTAAAGGAAGCCCCAGCTAAAGAGATGTCCAGCTGTAAATCGTAAAACCTTTATTGAACAGCAGGCTCAATATGTTAGAACTAAGTTAGAATCTTGAGCATTGTCACATCTTTGGCGTCTCGTTTTATGATTAGATGATTCTTTTTGGTAGAGTTGAAATATAAAGGATTTTTTAAGGAGTTTGCTATGTGTGATACTATTGTGGCTTTAGGCTCCTCTACAGACGAGGGGTATACCTTTTTTGGAAAAAATAGTGACCGGGAACCTGATGAAGTGCAGAATATTATGATCTTTCCGGCGGCTAAGTATAATAGCCAGGAGCAGGTGACCTGTACTTATATCACCATTCCGCAGGCTAAAGAGACGGCAAGGGTGTTTCTCTGTCAGCCCTTTTGGATGTTTGGGGCTGAGATGGGTGCCAATGAATACGGTGTGGTGATAGGGAATGAGGCCATCTTTACCAGGGAAAAGCCGGAGAAGGAAGGTCTTACCGGAATGGATCTGGTACGCTTAGGGTTGGAGCGCAGCCATTCTGCCCGGGAAGCTCTTACGATTATCATTAAACTGTTAGAGGAATACGGGCAGGGTGGAAATTGCGGTTATCGTTATAAGCTGAATTATATGAATAGTTTTATCATTGCTGATGAAAGAGAGGCATTTGTTCTGGAGACGGTTAAAAGATGGTGGGCCTGGAAAAAGATTGAAGATTACTGGAGTATATCCAATGTCATATCATTAGAACAGGATTTTGATGAATGTGCCGAAGGGCTTATTAGTAATGCCATTGGAAAGGGTTATTGTAAAGATAAAAGCGATTTTAACTTTAAAAAATGCTATTCTGACCCTTTTATGACCCGGGCAGCGGGAGGTATAGGGAGGGAGAGACGTTCCCGAGAATTGTTAAAACAAAAAAACGGGAAATTTACGGTCAAGAATTTCATGGAGATACTGAGAGACCATGGGGAGCAGCAGGAAGCTACCAGATGGAGTCCGGATAAGGGTAAACCCACCCTATGTTTACATTCTAAAGACCCGCTCATTAACAGGACCCAGTCGGTATGTTCTCTGGTGGCAAAAATCGGTAAAGGTGAGGAAAATCATTTCTACTATACTACAGGGGCATCTAACCCCTGTCTCAGTCCCTTTTTCCCGATATTTTCAGCAAATACTGCTCTTCCGGTGGGATACCTGGAAGGTACAGCCGATTATAGTGCAGAATCTTACTGGTGGGAAAGTGAAAAGTTTCATCGCCAGGCTCTGCAAAATTTTCCCGATGCTTTATTAACAATCAAACCCCATATTGAAGACTTTGAGGAAAAGATTATTTCTGATTTAGAAAAGAATAATTTGACAATTACTCAGGAATTGATAGATGATTATTTTAGACAGTCCAGAGAGATTGTTGGTAAATGGGGTTCAGGGTTAGAAGATCTTTGCC
>JAKPKS010000246.1 GCA_029553585.1 Candidatus Atribacteria bacterium
TCCCCACTGCCCATACTTTATCTTTAGTTTCTGGTTCTCATAATATCGAAATTACAGTAACTCCAGACGGCACTGACTATAGTACAATGATGGGCATGCTTGGTTCTCATGGCTATTCTGTCCGCTGCATAAAAGATTAGCTAGCTCAATAAGTATAGATGCCACCTCACCTACTTCCAAATTTGTTGTAGCTGACTTTTATTGCCATAACAACTGATATAAAAAGTCGTCATAGGAATCAATGTCCAACTACCTTAACAGTTAACTGACAAATACCTTATGATTAATAAATTATTCTAGCATCAACATGATGCTATATTTTAAGATTGACCACCATCGCCCTATCTTTTATGATGATGTAATAAAAAATAAATATTATGTTTCCAGCCCTGGTCAGCCCAAAAATAATTACTCTAATTATTTTTATTTTAACTTATTGCGGCTTAATATTTTTACCCAAAAAACGCCTCTTATATGCTGGCGTTGGAGCTGGTCTGCTGATCATCTTGCAAATCATTAATCTCCCGGAAATTATAACCGCCATTGATTGGAATGTTTTACTTATGATTTTAGGAACCAGCGGGCTAGTAATATTTTTTTCTGAATCTAAAATGCCTGCTCTTCTCGGAGAAAAAGTCATTGACAAAGCGCCTAATTTCAGATGGGCCGTTGTTCTATTATCTATTTTAGCTGGAGGCATTAGCGCTTTTTTAGAAAATGTTTCTACCTTATTAATAGTTGCACCCATAGCTTTATCAATGGCTAAAAAGCTAAAAACCTCCCCCGTTCCCTTACTTATTATTATTGCCATTTCCTCCAATCTACAAGGAGCGGCTACTTTAATTGGCGACCCTACTTCCATCATGCTCGGTAATTATGCTAATCTTAATTTTTTACAATTTTTCTTTCTAAATCATAAACCGGGAATATTTTTTGCCGTAGAAATTGGAGCTATTATGGCTGCTTTGATAACTTTCTATTTATTTAGAAAAAACAAACAGCCCATTCATAGCATAGAGCACACCAAAGTCACCGACTTCTTGCCTACCATACTTCTTCTTTTAATGATTATCTCTTTAATCGGCGTATCGTTTATAAAAGAAAAACCAGCTCTCACTAATGGCTTCATTTGTTCTGGCTTTTTCCTTTTAGGAATTTTAAGAGAATTAACAACAAAACACAGTTGGTCTCCCAAAAAAATTATTAAAAATCTCAACTGGGAAACATTGATCCTTTTATCTTTTATTTTTATTATTATCGGCGCCGTAATTAAAGTAGGTTTAATCAACGATATTGCTAATCTCATAGCCGGGGCTGGCCAAAATAACATTTTTCTGCTTTATTCTATTATTGTCTGGGGCTCAGTCCTAGTTTCTGCTTTCGTTGACAATATCCCCTATGTGGCCACAATGTTGCCGGTTATTAATGCCCTAACTATGCAACTAGGTGTAAGCCCCTATCTTTTTTATTTTGGACTACTCTCTGGCGCTACCCTGGGTGGTAATATTACTCCCGTTGGCGCCTCTACTAACATTACCGCCCTTAATATCTTAAAGAGGGAGGGTTATCATGTTTCCTTTAGAGAATTTATAAAATATAGTCTCCCTTTTACTTTAGCGGCAATTATTTCTGGCTATCTCTTTATCTGGTTTGTCTGGCATTAAATAAAAATTGTTGTTGGGTTACTAACAAAAAACTTAAAAAATATCTTTATTATAATCCAAGCAATTCAGCAATTTTTTGACCAAACTCCTGAGCTACGGCTGGACCATTAGCAGTAATAATTTGGCCGTCCACCACGACTGGCTTATCTACATATTTCGCACCGTTTTCTTCGAGAATCTGAACAGCACTTCTATCTTCGGGGCTAGACCAAACTGTAGCCTCTTTGTCTTTAAGTACGCCAGCCTTAGCCACAATAACCGGTGAAACACAAATAGCAGCCAGAATCTTCTTTTGGCCTAAAGTAGATTGTACTAATTGGTACGAATTATCATTATCTAAATGTTCTAAACTACCAGGTCCGCCAATAAAAATAACCGCGTCAAAATCAGCTGGATTAACATCAGTGACTAATAAATCAACGGTTACTTCTCGGCCACCCACTCCCCGTGCCACCCCAGCCTTATTAGAAGCGGTTTTAACTATAACTCCCCGCTCCTCTAAAATAGCTTCAGGCTCAAAATACTCTTCATCACGAAAATTCTCAGAAGCCACCACCATTACCACCTTTTTATTAGAGATACTCACTGAATTTGGCTGATCAGTTACGGAGACAATAGATTGATTTTTATTCTTCTTGCTCTTTGGTCCTAAATAAAAATAAAGACCAAGCACTACAAGAATAACTACTATAACAATAAATGTTTTGTTCATATTTTTTTCTTTATATTATTAATAATTCTATCAACATTATATAACCACTATATCATTTTTTCAACTTAATTAATCTTTCAAAATTACTCTAATTATCGTATAATGTTCTTAATGAAAGAGGCCTATCTTTATAAACAATTAAAAGATCACCATGTCCGCTGCCTAAATTGTCACCATTATTGCCATTTAGAACCAGGGCAAAAAGGTATTTGTGGTGTTCGACAAAATATTGACGGCCGACTATATTCTTTAAATTTTGGGCAAATAATAGCTCTAAATATTGACCCTATCGAAAAAAAACCGCTATTTCACTTCCTGCCGGGCTCGCTATCTTTATCTTTAGCTGCAGTAGGATGCAATTTTAAGTGTCTCTCCTGCCAAAACTGGTCAATTTCTCAAGCTGGACATTTAATGCCCCAAACAAATTGGGGTACTAATATTACTCCCGAGGAAATAGTAGAAATTGCCCTAAAAAATAATATACCCTCTATCTCTTATACTTATACTGAACCGACGGTCTTTCTGGAATATGCCCTAGATACTATGAAAATTGCCAGAAAAAAAGGCTTAAAAAATATCTGGGTTAGTAATGGTTATATGTCTCCAGAAGCGCTGGAATTAATTTCACCCTATCTAGATGCTACTAATATTGACTTAAAAGGATTTAGCTTAGCGTTTTATCGTAAAAACTGCAGCGCTACCCTAGAGCCAATTTTAAATAACTTAATAGCTATTAAAAAGAAAAAAATTTGGCTGGAGATAACTACCCTGGTTATTCCTGGCCTTAATGATGATAATCAATCTTTAGAGGGCATAGCTAACTTTATAGCCCACAAATTAGGTCGTAATATCCCTTGGCATTTATCACAATTTTCTGGGGCTATTTCCTGGAAACTACAAAATATTGAAGATACGCCGGTAGAAACCCTGGAAAAAGCCTATCATCTTGGCCGACAAGCGGGTTTACAATATGTATATATTGGCAATGTTTGGGGAGAAAAATATGAAAATACCTATTGTCCTAAATGTGGCGCTTTAGTAATTGGACGGCAAGGCTATCATATTACCCGAAAAGACATCAACGGTCATTGTCCAGCTTGTAATTATAATATTCTTAATAAAATAATATGATTACTTTTGCTTGTTTATCACCCCATGCCCCTATTTTCCTTCCAGAAGTTGGCAGTCCTGAAGATCGTGAATTAGTCAAAAATACCATTACTAGTCTTAAATCTTTAGGCGCCAAACTAAAAAAGGCTAAGCCCGAAATAATTATTATCTCCTCGCCACACACTGATTGGGGTATCAATGTGCCCCTCTATTTTTTAGATCCGCCTGCTTCTTTTAAAGTAGTAGATTACCAAACCCCAGATGAAATTATAATTGACCCAACCCGCAAGTCCATCATCTATCCTATTATAACTACCCTGGATTCGCCACGACAGCACTATTGGTGGGGACAAACATTATACGGGGATCTGCTTAAAAACTGCTCACTAAACATTGCTTTAGTGGGCAGCGGCGACATGTCGCACTGTCTAAAAATAGATGGACCCTATGGTTTTCACCCCGATGGCCCTAGATATGATCAGGCCTTAGCTGAAGCTCTAAAGAAAAAAGACATTGCCACTATTTGGCAATTAGATGAACTTTATCCTGAGGCCGGTGAATGTGGCCTTAGATCTTTTGCCTTTATTTTAGGCATCCTAGAAACCGCCGGGCTTAATTACCAGCCGCAAATTTTATCTTATGAGGGCCCGTTTGGTGTGGGTTATTTAGTTGCTAATATTAAAATTAATCATTAATAAAACTATATGACTCCTTTAGCCAATTTAGCAAAACAAGCGGTCGAGACTTATATCACGACCAAAAAAATTATTAAGCCCCCTAAAAATTTCCCTTCTACCTTCCTCAAAAAAAGAGCAGGCGTCTTTGTTACTATTGAAGAAAAAGACCAAGAACTACGAGGCTGTATTGGCACCTATCTGCCAGTAAGAGAAAACATAGCCGAAGAGACTATTTATAACGCTATAGCCGCAGCTACTGAAGATTATCGTTTTATGCCTATCCAAAAAAGTGAATTGCCTAATCTTACCTATACTGTTTCCATTTTAGGTCAACCAGAACAAATCCTAGATATTTCGGATTTAAACCCTAAAAAATATGGAGTGATTGTCTCCACTCCTGACCGCCTCAAAACTGGTCTTCTTTTACCTGACCTTGCAGGA
>JAKPKS010000272.1 GCA_029553585.1 Candidatus Atribacteria bacterium
CACGTTATCATCAAGATGGGCTCATTCTTTTCCGCCATCATTTTGCCAGAAATGAAAATAACCTTGTTCAAGCCTATCGCAAAATTGTTGATTTTCAGAAACAATCAAATAAAGCTGAATAATAGGAAGATGGAATGCACCAATTTTTAGATTACCTGCAGGGTATCTGTAAAAAGTTTTTATTCCAGAAAAAAATTCTCCTGACTCCTTCCTATCTGGACGGTAATGCTTTCCGCAAAAGCCTCACCATGAGTGGGTTTTCAGCTTTAAATTTTCATATTACCACTATTTTTGATTATGCTCAGGAGGTCTGCTTTTCTCTTCTGTTAAAAGACGGAAGGCAAATTTTGGATAGCTCTACCGGGCAGCTGCTGGTTTATGAGATTTTGAAAAACCTGTCTGCTGAGAAACTACTTTCTTATTTTCAATTACCAATAATCTCTCCTTCTTTAGCGGGTTCCATCTTTAGAACGGTGAAGGAGATTAGGGTTTCAGGTTATTCCTCCTCAAATTTCCCCCGGAGTCTTCCGGCTGATTCTCCCAAAATGAGAGATTTGTTACAGATCTTGAGTAGATACGAGGAGACAGTCAGGGAGAGAAAGTTTATAGATGAAGCAGAACTTTACCGTCTGGCAGAAAAGCTACCGATACAAGGGGAAAGAGTGGTATTTTTCATTCCTGCTAATTTAGCTTTGAATGAGCTGGAACTAAGATTTTTTAATAAAAAGATAAAACCAAACTCGTTTCTGTTACAGGTCAGTTATCCAGAAACCCAGATGTCGTCAGAAGTTTTTGATTCAGCTGAACAACAAAGGATACCTGAATTATTAGATGGGACGGTTTTAGAACAATTACTGCAAAGAGAGAATGGTAATATCCCTGAACTACCCTTACTTAATATCAAATTTTCAGAGGCTTATGGAGAATATAATGAAACAAGGGAGGTATTCAGAAACATTCTTAAAGAGGGGTATGCCCTTGACCAGGTACAGATTTTTTATACCACCCAGGAGCCATACTCCCAATATTTTTATCAATTGGCTCAACTTTATCAGATACCTGTGACCTTTCATAGTGGCATTAATGTCAAAAACAGTCACCCAGCCCAATTCCTATTCTCTTTAATAGATTGGATTGGTGATAATTATAGTATCATTAAACTGGCTACTATTTTAAAAAATTCCTGCCTTGCTCTTCAGATAAATGATTACCAAACCATTCTAAAATATATTTCGTTGTTTAAACAATCCCCTATTGGCTGGGGAAGGGAAAGATATATCCCAGGAATTGATTTAGCTATATTAGAAAAAAAAAGAAGAATGGAAAATACCTCTGAGGAAAAAGCGGGAGAATTAGCTCAAGACCTGCATTTTTTGATGTTTATTAGGGAGTGGATAAAGAAAATATTTACAGAAATTCCTGAACATCAGGTAACGCGCCCCATTTCCCTTGCTCAGCT
>JAKPKS010000273.1 GCA_029553585.1 Candidatus Atribacteria bacterium
TCCTGATATAGTATGGCAGAATAAATGGCTTTCTTTTCTCTACCAGAAAGGCAACTTCACCGACATCAATTCTTTTATTATCTTTTTAGGAATTGGGGTTTTCCTGATGGTGATATCCTCCAGTATCATTTCTGCTATAACCACCTGGGGAAAGACCAGATTCACACTTGGCAAAAACCACGCCTTATCTTTGAGGCTTTTCACGGTCTATCTTTCTCAGCCCTATGAATTTTTTCTGCAAAAACACAGTAGCGAACTGGGGAAAAATATTTTATCGGAAATCTATCAGCTGACCAACCAGCTCCTGATGGGAATTTTTGATATTCTTATCAATGGATTAATGGTAATAGTTATAGTGGGTATGTTATTTATGGTAAATATATCCGTAACTGTGGGGACTGTTATCTTTTTAGGGGGCAGTTATGCACTATTAAATAGTTTTGTAAAAAATAGATTACGTAAAATTGGCAGGGAAAGATTGGAAGCAAATAAAGAACGCTTCCGTACGATAAACGAATCTTTATCCAGCATCAAAATCACCAAAGTCCTGGGTATAGAGCCGTTTTTTTTAAAAAATTATAGTTATTTTTCTGGAAAATTTACCCGCTATAATGTATTGGCACATGTCATAGGGGAAGTACCCAGATATATATTAGAGGCCTTTGCCTTTGGTGGTATTGTTTTTTTTGTTATCATTATGATAGCCAGGGGAGAGAAGGTTATAGATCTTATTCCCTTATTGAGTCTGTATGCCTTTGCCGCCTATAGAGCAATGCCTGCTCTCAACCGCCTGTATAGCGCTATGACTACTGTTTATTATAATACAGCCATAGTAGATAAGATCTATGAAGATATGATTGAAATTGGACTGTATAAATCACCAGAATCCAGCAGACTGCCAGAACAAAAAGAGAGTGAATTACTGTTTGAGAAAGAAATTAAGTTAGAAAAAATCAAATTTTGTTATGATAAATCTACCTTTGATGTAATTAATGAACTAAACCTGACTATTCCAAAGAATAGTATAATCGGTTTTGTGGGAGCAACCGGTTGTGGCAAGACTACTCTGGTAGATATTATCTTAGGTTTGCTTGTCCCTCAATTTGGGCAGATATTAGTTGATGATATACCAATTACCGAAAGAAATATCAAGGCATGGCAAAAAAAAATCGGCTATGTTCCTCAGGAAATTTACTTAAGTGATGATTCCATCCGCAAAAATATTGCCTTTGGTGTACCGGAAAATGAAATTAATGAAGGGCAGGTAAGAGTAGTAGCAAAAATAGCAGCTCTGGATGGTTTTATTGAAAAGGAGCTACCAGAGAACTATAACACTATCGTGGGGGAGCGTGGTATTCGCCTCAGCGGAGGGCAACGCCAGCGTATAGGTTTAGCCAGGGCATTATATCGAAATCCAGAGGTATTGGTTTTAGATGAGGCTACCAGCTCCCTTGATGGTATTACAGAAGATGTGGTGTTGAAAGCCATAAAAAGTGCCGCCAGGTCCAGAACTGTGCTTATGATTGCACACCGGCTCAGCACCTTAAAAGATTGTGACCATATTTATATTCTGGATAAGGGACAGATTGTCGGGCAGGGCACCTATCAGGAGCTGATCAGCCAGAATAAGAAATTCAGAGAAATGGCTAAGATATCTGAAAAAAAAGAGTAACTGAAGCCATTAAGGTATAAGAATAGCCCAGACAACTATTCCTTTCAGAAAAGAGTAATGGGATAACATTAGAGCCCTTAAAGATATATATAACTTTTATACTACAAAATATAATGATTTATCCCTTTACATGGTACTACCTTTCATAAACAGAATCTTTGTTTTATATAAAGATTAAAAAGAAACCGCTTTTCAGGAAACGTAAAAGATATATTTAGGCAATTTGATAAATGAGTTTAAACAATACTCCAGATTGATAAGATGTGAAGCTTATAAAAGTATTCAATCAAAAATATGCGTACCGGTATCTTCTTGTAGTATAAATCCAAATTTATTTTTATTTAATATGTAAAATTTACCTGAGAGTAGAACAAAAATGGATAAAAATTTAAATATTTGTTTTTTTATTTCTTCTATGCATGGAGGAGGGGCACAACGGGTTTTATCTATTTTAGCCAACGAATTTTCCAAAAGAGACTACAGGGTAGATTTAATCTTAGCCCAAAAAAAAGGCCCT
>JAKPKS010000009.1 GCA_029553585.1 Candidatus Atribacteria bacterium
GAGTATATTATTAGAATGTATTGCTATTATTATTTTCGTTTTACTGTTAGAATTTGTTTATTATCGCTTACTCTGTAACCTGATTTCATTTCCCTAATTTCTGAGGTAAGGAAAAGTACCCACAAGTTGTTGACACGAACATAGAGTGCTGGATTATTGTATCTTAAGATTGTATTTTGATATAATAATATAATAAGCCTTGGCCATATATTAAAATGAAATTTAACTTTCATAAAGTATTTATCCGGAAGAAGCGAATAGAGGCAAAATATTATTTATTAAGTTTGAACAAATGTTAAACAATGCAAACATATTTTTGATACAAGAAGGGAAAAGTGGAAATATATCAAAAATAAAAATTTAAGAATAACTGCATAGATATATGCGTAGTTATTGAAAAATAGACAAAGAAGGTATGGTTAATGGAAACTATTTTTCAAGAATTAATTGATAAAGCAAAAGAGGCACGGGCAAATGCTTACGCGCCATATTCCAAATTTTTAGTGGGGTCAGCGCTTATTACCGAAAATGGTAAAATATTTACAGGTTGTAATATTGAAAATGTTTCTTTGGGTTTAAGTATCTGCGCAGAAAGGGTGGCTATATTCAAGGCTGTTGCTGAAGGAATTAAAGATATCAGAGCAATTGCTGTAATAGGTGATACTGAAGAACCCTGCACTCCCTGCGGGGCCTGTCGACAGGTTATGATAGAATTTGCACCGGATATGAAAGTAGTAATGGCTAATCTGCATAACAAAATAAAGATTAAAAAAGCCAGAGATCTCCTGCCAGATGCTTTTAAAGGTTAAAAAATAGATAGCATTTCTGCATCTAAAAAATTTGATTTCTATAGGTTAAATCAGATAACTATCATTATAGTATAAAAAGCGTCTGCTACAGCAGTCTGTAAAAATAGGAGAGTTTATATTATTATGAATCGTTTATTTCGAACAGAGGGAATAGTCTTAAAAAGTATTAAACTGAATGAAGCAGATAAAATTGTAACAATTTTTACAAAAGATTTTGGGAGGATAAAAGGAATAGTTAAAGGGGTTAGAAAAACCAAAAGCCAATTTGGCAGTAGTATGGAAAATTTCACTATAATAAAATTGTTGGCTTTTAAAGGAAAAAGTTTTAATACTATTAGTCAATCAGAGATTATTCAATCTTTTTTCCCGCAAAGTAAAGATCTTTTCCGTTATGGATTGGCTATTCAGTGTACTGAAATGGTTGACAGACTTTTAGTTGAAGAGGATCCCTATTTGGAATTATACGAACTTTTCAAAAATCTCTTATTACTCCTTAAAGATGAACAGAATCCAGTTCTGTTAGTTGAATCATTTAAATGGAAATTGTTTGCTCTCCTAGGTTATCAGCCCGAATTAAACAGGTGCACCAGTTGCCATCATTTAGTTAAAAAAGATGAGTACTATATTTTTGATATTTCCAGGGGTGGCATCTGCTGCTTGCAATGCCAGAGGGAAACAGGTAGTTTTCAAATCAGAATCAGTGATTATCTTCTGAGGCTGTTACAGAGAGTCCTGATGGTTGATTTAGAGAAAATACATAATAAAGATATTGAACAGACTGTTTTATCTGAATTTGGTAAAATTAACGATCTCTTTTTAAGTTATCATTTTGAAATGGAAAGTCGAAGCAGGCATTTTTTAAAGAGCTGTCCTCAATAACTTAATGTGCTTTTTAGTAAAAATTATCGTTTTGCAGCTTTAATAGTATTACAATATTTTTGACATCACAAATTGGTTTTGCTATATTTATTACATTGATCCCTCTTCCTATCTGTTAAGTTTATGATGAATGGAATTCAATTCTTAAAGAGGGGTTTTATTTTTAATAAATATAATATTACCAAAGAGACAGGCTACAGGTAAAATAAAGAAATGTTTATACAGGATATTATTTTTTGTTTGGAAAAATATTGGAGCAAGCAAGGTTGTGTAATTCTTACCCCCTATGATACTGAAGTAGGGGCAGGTACCATGAATCCAGCTACCTTCTTAAGAGTTCTTGGTCCAGAATATTGGAAGGCTGCCTATGTTGAACCATCCAGAAGGCCTGCAGATGGCCGTTATGGTGATAATCCCAATCGTGTCCAGCAGCATTATCAGTTTCAGGTAATTATTAAACCATCTCCAGTGAATATTCAGGAAGTATATTTAAAAAGTTTAGAAAAAATTGGAATTTATCGTAGAGAACATGATATAAGATTTATGGAAGGAGATTGGGAAGCTCCCACCCTGGGTGCCTGGGGTTTAGGCTGGGAATTAGTTTTAGATGGTTTGGAAATAACTCAGTTTACTTATTTCCAGCAAGCGGGTGGAATCGATTTGAATCCTATTCCAGTAGAAATTACCTATGGATTAGAGCGTTTAGCAATGGTAATACAAAAAAAAGACAATATTTATGAGTTGCTATGGAATAAGGATATAACTTATGGCGAAATACAGCATCAAGCAGAAGTACAGCAAT
Organism: Candidatus Atribacteria bacterium; assembly: GCA_029553585.1. GTDB lineage: Bacteria > Atribacterota > Phoenicimicrobiia > Phoenicimicrobiales > Stramentimicrobiaceae > Stramentimicrobium. The sequence continues at coordinate 2,491 of JAKPKS010000009.1, forward strand.
CAAAATATAATTTCGAGATAGCTGATATAAAGATGCTCTTTTCTATATTTAGTATGTTTGAAAAAGAGGCACACAAACTAATTTCCGAAAAGTTAGCTATTCCAGCTTACGACTATACTCTAAAATGCTCTCATGTTTTCAATCTATTAGATGCCAGGGGAGCCATCAGTGTCACGGAAAGAACCGGTTATATAGGAAGGGTAAGAGAATTAGCCAAGCAATGTGCTCAGCTCTATATACAGAAAAGGGAAGAGCTTGGTTATCCATTAATGAAAGTTAGCAAGGAACAGAGCAATGAATAAATTTCTTTTAGAAATTGGTACTGAAGAAATTCCTGCCTTATATATTGATTCTATTTTAGCCAATCTAAAGAAAAATGCGATAGATACACTGGGACAGGCCCGGCTTGGCTACGGTAAGCTCTACACCTTTGGGACTCCCAGACGATTAGCGTTATTTGTCGAAGATATTGAAGAGCAACAAAAAGATATTATTCATAAAATAAAAGGACCATCAGTAGCCATTGCCTTTGATAAGGACGGTAAGTTTCAGCAACCAGCCCTTAAATTTGCCCAGGCTAATCAGGTAAAACAGAAAGAGCTGATAATTGAAAATACTAATAAGGGTGAATATGTATTTGCCAACAAGATAGTAGAGGGTAAAAAAACTGAAGCATTATTGCCCGAATTTGCCCTGCATCTAATTACTGGTCTCAATTTGCCTAAATCAATGAGATGGGGAACAACTTCTCTCAGATTTATCAGACCTATACGCTGGCTATTAGCTTTATATAATAATAAGATTATACCCTTGAGATTAGATACTTTAAACTCCAATCGAATAACCTATGGACACCGCCTTCTTTCACAGGGTTCTCTAAAAATAGATAATGTTGATGAATACTTTGACCAGATGAAAAAAAATTATGTCATTATCGACCCAGAGGCGAGAAAGGGAATGATAAAACAGCAGATAGTAACAGCAGTGGAAAAAGTTAAGGGCCAGGAATACGTTGAAGAGCCTCTGTTAGAGGAAGTTAAGAACTTAGTAGAGTTGCCCAAAGTGTTATTGGGTGAATTTAACAAAAAATACCTTGATTTGCCTGCCGAGGTATTGACTGCAGTAATGGTAAAACATCAAAAATATTTTCCTATAAATGATGGCAATAATTCTCTCAAGCCATTTTTCCTGGTAGTGATAAATGGTAATGAGGATAAATATGCTAAATCGATAGTACACGGAAACGAAAGGGTTTTAAGGGCAAGGTTGGAAGATGCTAAATTCTTTTACCAGGAAGATCAAAAATCTACTGAATCTGGTTTGAAACCATTGGATAATAATATAGAAAAATTAAAAAATGTTGTTTTCTATGATAATCTGGGAACCATCTATGATAAGGTGACTCGATTAAAGGTTTTATCCCAAAAACTTGCTGAAGAGCTCCATTTAGACAATAATTCCATAAAAATATTGGAAAGAGGCGCTCAGCTATGTAAATCAGATCTCGTTACAGAAATGGTCAAAGAATTTCCCGAATTACAGGGTGTTATGGGAAAAGAATATGCCCTTCAGCAGGGAGAGAATCCCGAAGTAGCTACCACCATTTTCGAACACTATTTACCAAGATTTGCAGGTGATAATTTTCCAGTTACCATGATTGGTAACATTCTCAGTATTGTTGACAAGCTGGACAATATAACCTCTTGTTTTATTAATAACATTATACCCGATGGTTCCCAGGATCCATATGCCTTAAGAAGGCAATCTCTGGGTATTATTAATATTGTTATTAACAATAAATTAAACTTCTCTTTAGATAGCATAATTGATGCCAATATCAATCTTATAATTGAAAATAGGCATTTAGAGCTAAATAATTTTTTAAATGACAAGATTAATAAACAGATCATTAAGGATTTTATTTTTCAACGTTTTCGTTTTCTTCTTTTGGAAAGAGAGTATAGATATGATATCGTGGATGCTGTATTTGCTAAAAAGCCAGAGAATATCATGGATGCATTGCTCCGTATCAAGGCTATGCAAAACAAATATAGTACAGATATTTTTGTTCAAACTATAACTTCGGCTATCAGGGCCTTTAATTTGTCAAAAAGTTCCTGTCAAGTTGTGGTTAATGATACTCTTTTCCAGGAGAAAGAAGAGTACGACCTATGTCAAACCTATCTTAAAGTAAAAGAAACAGTTGAAAAACTTTCTTTAAAGCAAAAATACGATGATGTTTTTGCAAATTTAGAGACCTTAAACAGGCCAATTAATATTTTTTTTGATAAAGTACTGGTTATGGTGGAAAATGAAAAGATACGAAATAATCGATTAGCTTTACTAAAATCAATAGCTGATTTGTATTTTTCAATCGCTGATTTAACCAAAATTGCTCTTGCCAAAACTAATGCTTCTTAACATTTAAATATTGAGATATGATAGACCACATATTTACCATTCTATTTTTTTGTGACAGATAAAAAAATGAATTAGAAAAGGGAGTTATTAATAAAAGGAGAAAATGATGAAAAAATATGTCTATTTTTTCGATGAAGGTAATAAAGATATGAAAAAACTGTTAGGCGGCAAAGGAGCTAATCTGGCAGAAATGACAAATATGGGTTTACCAGTTCCTCAGGGCTTTACTATCACAGCTGAAGCTTGCATAGAATACACCAAAAACCATAAAAAATTTCCGGAGGGTTTGGAAGAACAGATTCAAGGGAGTCTTAAAAAATTAGAGAATAAATCAGAAAAAATATTCGGTGATGTCCACAATCCACTATTGGTGTCTGTTCGTTCCGGTGCAGCTATTTCTATGCCAGGAATGATGGACACTATTTTAAATTTAGGATTGAATGAGGATACCATCCAGGGAATTATCGAAAAATCTGGTGATGAGAGATTTGCCTATGATAGCTATAGAAGATTTATTCAGATGTTTGGCAATGTAGTATTGGGAATTAAAGGAGATTTGTTTGAAGGCATTTTAGATGAGATTAAAAAAAGGGAAAAAAAAGAAATTGATTCAGAAATCAGCGTAGCAGGATTAAAAGAATTAGTAAAAGAATATAAAGAGTTGGTCTTGAAACAAAGTGGTGAACAGTTTCCAAATGATCCCCAAAAACAACTCAAAATGGCTATTGAGGCAGTATTTGATTCCTGGGATAATAAACGGGCCATAACCTATCGGAAAATAAATAAGATTCCAGATGACCTTGGTACCGCAGTAAATGTGCAGGAAATGGTCTATGGCAATATGGGTAATGACTCCGGCACCGGAGTAGGCTTTACCAGAAATCCATCAACTGGCGAGAAAGAGAATTTCGGAGAATATTTATTGAATGCCCAGGGTGAAGATGTAGTAGCCGGAGTAAGAACACCCATACCTTTAGATAAACTGCAAAATGATTTACCTCTGGCCTACCAGCAATTGATTAACACTGTCAACCTATTAGAAAATAATTACAAGGATGTGCAGGATTATGAATTTACCATAGAAAAAGGTAAATTGTTTATCTTACAGACCAGAGATGGAAAGAGAACTGCACAGGCAGCCTTAAAAATTGCTGTAGATATGGTCCAGGAAGGTATTATTGACAAAGAGACTGCTGTAAGAAGGATAGACCCTAATCAACTCAATCAATTGCTACATCGTAGAATTGACCCTGATGCCAGGATTGAACCTATTGCTAAAGGACTGCCTGCTTCGCCCGGGGCTGCATCTGGAAAGGTTGTTTTTACAGCAGATGAAGCAGAAGAGAGAGGTAAGAAGGGTGAGGAAGTTATCTTGGTACGGCCAGAAACTACGCCTGATGATATTCATGGAATGGTAGAAGCAAAGGGGACCTTGACCAGTAAAGGGGGTATGACCAGCCATGCTGCTGTGGTAGCCCGGGGGATGGGCATGCCCTGTGTGGCAGGGTGCAGTGATATTAACATTGATTTAGAAAGAGAATTGTTTAAGGTAAATGGTAAGATCGTAAAAAAAGGTGAATATATTACCATAGATGGTGGAAGCGGTAGTGTTTTTGCTGGTAGGGTTCCAACTATAGAACCAAAAGTGAGCGAAGAATTTATAAAATTACTATCCTGGGCAGATAAAATTAGGAAATTAGGTGTCTATGCCAATGCCGATACCCCTGAAGATGCCAAAAAAGCAAGAGACTTGGGGGCAGAAGGAATAGGCCTGTGCAGGACAGAACATATGTTCATGGCACCTGGCCGTTTACCGATTGTACAGGATATGATTATGGCAGATAATAAAAAATTACGTCAAAATATGCTGGATAAATTATTACCAATGCAAAAATCTGATTTTATAGGAATTTTAAAGGTAATGCATGGTTTACCAGTAATCATCCGGTTACTGGATCCACCTTTACACGAATTTCTGCCAAATTATGAAGAAACATTAATTAAAGTTACCACTTTAAGATTGATTAAAGATGATGATGAGGAACTAAAGAGACAAGAAAATATCCTGGAACGAATTCTAAATTTACGTGAGATGAATCCTATGCTTGGTTTAAGGGGTTGCCGTTTAGGCTTGCTCCATCCAGAGATTTACGAAATGCAGGTAAGGGCTATCTTTGAAGCAAGTATTGAACTAACCAGGCAGGGGGTTGAGGTTAAGCCGGAAATAATGATTCCGCTTATTGGCCATGTTAACGAATTAAAGCCAATTTATAATAGGATTAAAAAAATAGCTCAGGAATTATTCCTCAGTGCCGGGATGGAATTGGCTTATAAAATAGGGACTATGATTGAATTGCCCAGGGCCTCTTTAACTGCGGATGAAATCGCCAAATATGCAGAATTTTTCTCTTTTGGTACAAACGACCTGACCCAAACCACCTTTGGCATCAGCCGTGATGATGCTGAAGGGAAGTTTTTAATGCAATATGTGGAAGAAGGTATTCTAAAAGAAAATCCTTTTGAGGTAATAGATATAGAAGGTGTTGGCAAATTAGTTAAGACAGGTGTGGAATTGGGAAGAAAAACTAATCCAGACTTAGAAATTGGTATTTGCGGGGAACATGGTGGAGAGCCAAATTCGGTCGAATTTTGTCATAATGCCGGTTTAAATTATGTAAGCTGTTCTCCTTTTAGAGTACCTATAGCCAGATTAGCAGCGGCTCATGCGGTTTTAAAAGAAAAATAGTAAATGTAAATACCAATCAATTCAAATAACAAATTGTAAATTATAACTGAATAAGATATAGTGAGGCAATTTTAAATTAATTGTCAATAAAACTGTAATTTTTTGTTTAGCTAAAACAATGAGAAAATTGCCTCTTTTTTTGGTTATTCTGTTAAAATGAAAGATGAAAATAAGCAGTATTAAAATGTTATTTATTATTTTCTAAATTTTAAAAGTTTAAAAGGAGTTACGTGATATGGTAGTTTTGAAGCTTCTTGCAATCTTAAGTGGTGTCATTACACTATTCTATGCTATGATTTTAGCCAGGCGTGTTTTAAGTGAAAATCCGGGTAGTGAGATAATGGTACAATTGTCTCATTCAATTGAGAAAGGTGCCATGACCTTTTTAAAGAGAGAATACTCGTTTTTATTAATATTTGTATTAGTGGTTGCCGTAGTAATAGTTTGGGTTAGAGGCTCTGTAACTGGCCTTTCTTTTATTGTGGGTGCCCTATGTTCTGCCTTAACTGGTTTTATAGGTATGAAGGTAGCCACTAAAAGTAATGCCAGAACAACATTTGCTGCTCAGGAATCCGGCATGAGTAAGGCTCTAAAAATTGCCTTTTCGGGTGGGGCTGTAATGGGTTTATCGGTGGCGGGTTTCGGCTTGGTAGGCCTGGGCATTTTATACTATTTTTTTGATGACCCTAATTTAATAAACGGTTTTGCTTTGGGCGCCAGTTCCATTGCTCTATTTGCCAGAGTGGGGGGAGGCATTTTTACCAAAGCTGCCGATGTGGGTGCCGATCTGGTGGGTAAAATCGAAGCCGGCATTCCCGAAGACGATCCTAGAAATCCAGCTGTAATTGCTGATAATGTAGGGGATAATGTTGGGGATGTGGCTGGTATGGGAGCGGATTTATTTGAATCTTTTGTTGGTTCTATTGTTTCAACTATGATTTTAGGGAGCTTATTATATAATTCTGTTAATTATATTATATATCCATTAATTCTGGTAGCCTGTGGTGCTATTTCTGTAGTTATTGCTACCTTCTTTGTAGCACCAAAAGACGATAAAAACATCCATAATGCCTTAAATATGGGCACCTATGTCAGTGGTATTTTAGTTACTATATCCTCTTTAGTATTATCCTTAGCTCTATTTGGCAGTCTGTCTATATTTTTTGCCACCATTTCCGGTTTAATTGCCGGAGTAATTATTGGCTTTATTACCCAGTATTATACTGCATATGATTATTCTCCGGTAAAAAAAATCTCGGAATCATCTTTAACTGGTGCTGCTACAACTATTATTGAGGGTTTCGCACTTGGTTTAAAGAGTACTGCTATTCCCATCATCGTAATCTCTTTATCTATTTATATTTCCAACTACTTTGCCGGTTTCTATGGTATATCCGTGGCTGCGGTAGGAATGCTTTCTATTGTAGGGATGACTGTTTCGGTAGATTCATATGGGCCTATTGCCGATAATGCGGGGGGCATTGCAGAGATGGCTGGTCTCAAACCAGAAGTACGGGAAATTACCGACTCTCTTGATGCCGTTGGAAATACTACAGCAGCTATTGGAAAGGGCTTTGCCATTGGTTCCGCTGCTTTAACAGCTCTTGCCTTATTCAGTGCCTATACCCATTCAGTAAATCTTTCTATCATTAGTATTACTGAACCATTGGTTATGATTGGTATTTTTATTGGAGCTGTCCTACCCTTTTTATTTGCAGCCTTGACTATAGAGGCTGTGGGCAAAACTGCCTCCCTGATGATTGATGAAGTTAGAAGGCAATTTCGTGAAATTCCCGGTTTGAAAGAAGGAAAAGCCAAACCGGAACCGGAAAAATGTGTTGATATTAGCACCAAAGGCGCATTGAAGGAAATGATTATTCCAGGAATACTGGCTATTATCGTTCCTATTATAGTTGGTAAGATTTTAGGACCTGAGGCTTTAGGAGGATTACTATTAGGTTCAGTAGTTATGGGAGTATTTTTGGGTATTATGATGGCTAATGCAGGTGGTGCCTGGGATAATGCCAAGAAGTATATTGAAAAAGGAAACTTTGGAGGACCGGGTTCACCAGCTCATCAGGCTGGAATAATTGGTGATACCGTTGGTGATCCTTTTAAAGATACCGCGGGTCCGTCTATGAATATTCTGATAAAAGTAATGTCTATTGTAGCACTGGTCTTTATACCACTTTTTTTATAAAATAATAGTAGTAAGTATTATAAACAATATAAACTAAATATTCTTTTTACATAATTTAATCTTTTAGCCTGTTTGACCATTATATCAATTTGTGTAAACAAAAGTATTTTTAGTAGCTGGCGCTCTTTAAAATAATAGGATAAATTTAGATTATGGATATTATCAGTATCATTGAGAAAAAAAAGAATAAATTGCTTCTTAATGAACACGAGATCAATTTTGTCATTGAAGGATACCTGAAAGGCATTATTCCCGATTATCAGATATCAGCACTGCTTATGACTATCTGGTTTAATGGTATGGATTATAAGGAAACCAGCCAGCTTACTAAGGCTATGGCCCGGTCTGGTGAAATAATTGATTTAAGCTCCATACCAGGAATCAAGGTTGATAAACATAGTACAGGGGGTGTTGGTGATAAAACTACCCTGGCTTTAATACCCATGGTCGCCGCTGCCGGTGTTCCGGTACCTAAGATCTCGGGTCGCGCTTTGGGGCACACCGGTGGCACTATTGATAAATTGGAATCAATTACTAATTTTAAAACAGATCTGTCTATAGAAAAATTTGTGACTAATATTAAAAAAAGTAATGCCTCGATTATAAGTTCTAATGAAAATATTTCACCAGCGGACCAGAAAATATATGCTCTAAGAGATGTTACCGGTACCATTGATTCAATCCCATTAATAGCCAGTAGTATTATGAGCAAAAAAATTGCCGGTGGTGCAGATGCCTTTGTGCTTAATGTCACAGTCGGCAATGGTGCCTTT
>JAKPKS010000010.1 GCA_029553585.1 Candidatus Atribacteria bacterium
AAGAATGGCCATCGTAAGATCCTGGGTATAGATATCGCCTTTGAGGAAAGCTATCAAAGCTATCTGAATCACTTTGAGAAAATCAAAGAAAGAGGGGTAAAAAAGGTCGATTTAACCATCTCTGATGATCATAAGGGACTCACAGCAGGAAGTATTCCCCCATACGCCACATCAACGCTGTATCTGTCATTTTATGCGTAATGTCCTATCCTATGTTCCCTATAAGGAAAAAGCAAAATTGGCGGATTATCTCAAACAAATATTTAATTCTCCCAGTAGAGAGATGGCTGCTATCATAGCTAAGATGATTGCCCAAGAATACCAGACCAGCTATCATAAGGTCAGTCAAATGTTGGAAGAAGAGTTAGAATTTACCCTAACTTACTTAGCTTACCCCACTCATCACCAGCGTAAGATTAGAACCACCAATTTAATTGAAGGTGTTATCAACAAAGATTTAAAACAACGCTCCAAAGTGGTAGGTATTTTTCCAAATCAAGAATCCTGCCTGCGCTATGTCTGCCTTAGGCTTATGGAGATTGATGAGGAATGGCAGACTGGAAGAAGGTATATGAAGATAACCAAAGAGGATCAAAATCTAGAACAAAATGATCCTCTCTTAAAAGAAATAAAACAAATGAAAGAAAGAGTCCAAACTCAGGAGGAATTGGTGGCTATTTAATTTTACAGAAAAATTGGGATTGACTCTTTTTACATGAAAGTGGTAGAATAATAAATGAAAAAGATAGTGCAAATTAATAAAGATCAAAACCAAAATGAATAATTATATGCAATATATATTCCAATAATATTTAGTTTAGATGAAAAAATAGAAAGTGAGGTGGTAGTATTTAAAAAATAAAAAAAGTTTTTGATTTGGTTAGTCTAAATCTAAAATAAATAATGGGAGGTTATTTATGAGTTCTTTAAAAAGAAAGTCGTTACTGCTTATGCTCATGTTAATTGTTTTACTGCTTATTGGTACTACCTTATCGCTTGCTGCTGAAAAAATTATCTGGAAATCTTCAGGGCATGGCCCTGCTACCGACCCATCTCAGATTTATCATGATTTACTTTGTGAGGCAATTACCCTGGCCAGTGGTGGCAGATTAGAAGTACAGGCATTTGTTGGCGGTTCAATTGTTCCGGCAACTCAGGAACTAAATGGTGTTAGTGAAGGTGTTTTAGATATGTGCTACACCTGTCCAATGTATAATTTGGATAAGTGGCCTGCTGCCGGTTTAATCAGTTCAAGACCAGGAGGATTACCCGGTGAGGCTCTCCGGACCTGGTTTAATTATGGTGGTGGCGCAGAGTTAATGAATAAAATGACCGAAGGGTATAATGTATTAACCTTTCCGGGTGCATTATCACCTCTGCCTGAAGAAGTTTTTCTCCATTCTAAAAAAGAAATAAAGACTGCTGCCGATTTAAAAGGATTGAAGATGCGTTGTGCTGGTGATGCAGGGGAAGTTTTAAATCGAATGGGGGCCTCAGTGGTGTTTTTACCTGGTGGTGAACTTTATGAGGCAATGCAGAGAGGAACCATTGATGCCTTTGAATATTCCACCCTGGCATCTAACTGGGATATGCATTTTAATGAAATTGCTCAATATGTCATCCTATCTCCTTCCCGTGCTCCGAGTGATCCTCAATGCTTCTTTGTAAATCAGAAATCCTGGGAAAAACTTCCAGATGATCTTAAACGATTAGTTCAGGATGAAGTTGATAAATGGACTCAAGCTCAGCATGAGTTTTTGGTATACCAATCTATTTTGGCTCTGGATAAGTTTAAGGAATATGGCTGTACAGTCTATAAACTTCCTTATGAAGTAGAAGAGGCACTCTCTGCTGAAGCAAAGAAGTACTATGCAGAAAAGGCAGAAAAAGAAGATCAGATATATCGGGATATTCTGGAATCAATGACTAAATATTGGGAGGCATATTCTAATAAATAATAGGGAGTTTAAAGGAAAATGCTAATTTTAAAAAAAATTTTAAATACTATTGATTCATTGAGTAAATTAGCTGCATCCCTGGCAAAATGGTTTGCCTGGCTCCTCATTATGGTAGGCGCATATGATACCATTGCCCGGCATTTTTTCAATGCGCCTACCATTTGGGCTTATGATACACTGTGCCTAGCTGGGGGAACAATGTATGTTTTGGGATGGGCTTATGATTATTTATGTGATTGCCATACCAGGGTAGATATACTTTATCAGAAATTATCGCCAAAAAAACAAGCTTGGATGAATATTATTTCTTCTTTATTCCTTTTCTTCCCAATTATAATTGCTTTATTGAATGTTTCAATTAATTGGTCAATTAAAGCCTGGAGAATCAAAGAAAAAATGATCTCTACCTTCTGGTATCCACCTGCTGCACCCTACAGGACAATCTTTGCTTTTGGATTATTATTATTATTATTTCAAGGTATGGCTAGTTTTATTAGAGATTTATATTTTGTGATAAGAGGTGAACCACTTGATAGCACTAAGTCCTGAAATAATTACTTTTTTAATGCTAGGAGGGGTTCTAGTCCTGGTCTTGACAGGATTTCCAATAGCTCTAGTAATTGGTAGTGTAGCTTTTTTAATCGGTACCCTGATATTTGGTCCTAAAATTACTTTCAATATACTTTATTCACGACTTTATGAGTTAACCTTAAATTATCCCTATTTAGCAGTTCCTTTATTTACTTTTATGGGTGTTATACTGGAGAATTCCGGCATAGCTGAAGACTTATATGAGGCATTGTATGAATGGTTAAGTGGGTTTAAGGGGGGATTAGCGGTAGTTACCATTATTGTTGGTACCATCCTGGCTGCCTGTTTGGGCACCATTACTGCTTCTGTGACCATATTAACCCTTATTGCTCTGGGTCCAATGGTAAAACGGGGTTATGATAAATCTCTGGCTACTGGTTCCATTGTAGCAGCAGGTACTTTGGGCATACTAATACCACCAAGTATCATGCTGGTAGTCTACGGTCCTCAGGCAGGAGTTTCAGTTGGAAAAATGTTTATGGGGGCAATTTTCCCTGGGCTTTTGCTTTCTGGTTTATACATAGCTTATGTCTCAATCAGATGTGCCTTAAACCCAAAATTAGGACCGCCCATTCCTAAAGAAGAGAGACTGAAAACTACTTATAGCCAAAAAACCATAAAATTATTAAGGGCTGTAGCGCCTACCCTGATAATTATTATTGCAGTGTTAGGGACTATTTATACCGGTATAGCCCCTCCTACTGAAGCTGCTGCAATGGGAAGTTTAGCAGTAGTAATACTTGCAATATTTTACCGAAAATTCAGCTGGGAATTAGCAAAACACAGTGCTATGGAAGTTATGAGAGTAAGTGCTTTTGTATTATTGATTGCTGGGTTAAGTTATGCTTATGTGGGTGTATTTATGAGTGCAGGATGCGGGAAAGTTATTAACAATTTGATTATGTCTGTTCCAGGAGGAAAGTGGGGCGCATTTGCTACAATTATGTTAATAGTATTTGTATTGGGAATGTTTATAGAGTGGATCGGTATAGTGTTTATTGTTGTTCCAGTTTTTTCGCCAATATTTTTAAAATTAGGATTTGATCCTTTGTGGGCTGCCATGATGATCTGTATTAATTTGCAAATGGCTTTTCAAACACCACCCATGGCTATGTCTATTTTTGTCTGCAGAGGCACAGCTCCTCCGGAATTGGGTGTCACTATGAGTGATATTATAAAAGGAGTTATTCCTTTCATAATGTTGATAGTAGTGGGACTGGTAATCTGTACCATATTCCCGCAAATCATTACCTGGCTACCCGAGAAAATGATTGGTTTTTAATATTAAACAACAAGCGTTTTTAACTGATAACAATATAATATTAATAGATTAGAAATATGGGTCTACTTCAGGCCCATATTTTATTAATCTTAAGTTACATAACATAACTTTATAAACGATTAGGGTAAATTTGCAATAAAGGCTTTAAACAAATACTTATAAAGGGGATAATGTTTTTTTAATGGGCACCACGAGTTCTTCCAGGTATTGGCTGGGAACCAGATTGTTTTTTATCATTCCCTCATAACAAACAAATTGGATTATTTGACTGTGTGACAGCCCTGCTTTATTAGCCATAAAATTCACAGAGCTCTTAACGGCAAAAGAAGGAGCTCCATTTATATCAATAACACGAAGGGTGCCCTTGGTATCTTTTTTGATATCAATGCGAATAATATCATTAGCTTTAACTGCCTGAAAACTTTTTTCTGAAATATCTATCAGTTTGGAGAACAGGTCATCCTTTTTCCCAATTATTTTAAATTTATTTCTTACTTTATGCTCTTTATTCTTAGTTTCGGTGTAGCGAATTCCCCAGTTTCTGGGAAAAGCAACAATAGGTAATATATAGTTGGGATTATTGCCTAAAATAGTAATAGTAAATTCCTGTCCGGTTAGAAACTGTTCAATGATTATTTTTCCTGCCCCTAAACTCCTTTTTAAATAATTAATTTTGTTTTTTAATTCAACCAGATTATTAACTACTGATTTTGGAGTGATTCCTATACTATCTCCCCCTCCAGCTGGTTTAACCATCAAAGGGTATCCTATCCGATCGATCTTTGGTAATATCTCTTTTGCTCGAAAACGTTTATGGGTATCTAATACAAAATAACTCGGAACAGGGATCATGCTTTCCTGTAATTTTTGATAAGTCAAATCCTTGTTTCGACATATTTCAATGGTCTCTACACTGGAATGGCTGAAAGGGATATTATGCTTTTTTAATTGCTCTCGAACCCTGGTAGCTCCATGACCATTGTAAAGGGTAAGCGGAGAGCTCTTATATCCTTCTGCCAGGATAAAGGCAAAATCAATAGGATAGTTCTCTGTAATAAAATCATCTAATTGTTTGGAGCTAAATAGATCGAGTGATAAGATATGGTATTTTGTATCAACAAGGGCTTTGCGAATTGCCTCTACATCTGTATCTAAAGTACATTCACGAAATAAGCCGCGTTTCTGTTTTCTACTGACCTGATTAAAGACAAATAATATTTTTTTTGGCAACTAAATCAACCTCCTGTCTTCATGGAATACAGGTAATAAACAACCCGAAGTTGTCAGGGGGATCAAGGGGGAAACATTGCAGAGAAAATTAAAAGAAGTAAAATGGCCAATGGTACGAGTGTAGCCGATCGACAATATTTAGAGGAGAATTATTATTTTTAGCATGGTTGTTCTTTTGCTCAACAAAACAAAAAATTGTTTTATTCAACCTGTATCCTCAATTAAATAAAATTAATAATCTGTCTAACTAAGTCTAATCAGTTAATTTAAAATTATACCATATTTATTTAAAAAAATCCATCAATGCTACTTTTTCCAAAATTCAGGTATTAGCATGATTAATACAGTGTAAATTTCTAATCGTCCTAAAAGCATACATAAAGATAGAAGAATTTTTCCCAGAGGTTGTATAAAAGCAAAATTTTGGGCAGGACCTACCAAACCTAATCCAGGCCCTACATTTCCAAGGCAGGTAGCTACTGAAGATATAGCGCTGATCATGTCTAAACCCAAACAGGTCATTATTATGAAGCTAAAAATAAATATTAATAGATATAAAAGAGCAAAAGAAGAAATATTACTAACTACCTCATCTGAGATTTTCTTGTCACCAATATAAATCGGATTAATAGCATGTGGATGAAGAATTCTTTGAAATTCACGATAGGCCTTTTTTAGTAAAACAAGAATACGAATATTTTTTATAGCACCAGCGGTAGAACCAGCACAGCCACCTATAAACATTAAAATAATAAGAATACTTTTGGAAAGTACCGGCCATTGATCAAAATCAGCAGTGATAAAACCAGTGGTAGTTATTATAGAGACTACCTGAAATGTGGCGTAACGAAGTGCGGTTAATATTGATTTATAAATATAGATATGCAATTGAGTAGAAATGATAATAGTAGACATCATTATTACGCCTATATAAAAAAGAAACTCCCGGTCCTCAAATAAGCTTTTAAAATTACCATGTAGGGTCCTATAAAGTAACGTAAAGTTCGTGCCTGCTATTATCATAAAGATGATGATAATAATCTCATAAACTAAATTGTTATAGTAACCAACACTTAGATTCTTAGGAGAGAAACCACCGGTAGCCATTGTACCAAACATATGGGTGATTGCATCATAGAAAGACATGCCAGTGATATAAAGGAAAACAACCTGAAGAATGGAGAAAATAATATAAACCATGTATAATAACTGTGCTGTTTCTTTAATACGTGGTGTTAATTTATCTTTTTCAGGTCCGGGAACTTCGGTTTTAAATAGCTGTACTCCGCCGGCGCCCAATGCTGGTAAAATAGCCACTACCAATACTATAATTCCCATCCCTCCCATCCATTGGATTTGGTTTCTCCAAAATAATACAGAAAGAGGTTTTCCTTCGATGACAGCAAGAATTGTAGCTCCGGTGGTTGTAAAACCAGACATTGATTCAAAATAGGCATCAATAAAATTAGTTAAGGTGCCACTAAAAAGAAAGGGTAGAGTTCCACATGTGGCTGCGGTTACCCATCCCAGCGTGACAATAGCAAAACCCTCCTTCCTGCCTATTTCATTTTCTGTTTTAAAATTATAATATAAGAATAATCCGGTAAGGGAAGTAATTATTATTGAGGATAAAAAGGCATATATAGCGACCTCTTCACGATAATAAAAGGCGCATAATAGAGGGAAAATCATGCTTAAACCCAAAAAAAATATTAATAAGCCTAAGGTGCTGAAGACAATATTATATTTCAATGGTTTTATTTCCCCATTTTATAAAAAAGCTGTTCTATTTTTTTGATGTCTGTTGTTTTTGTAAAGATTATAACCTTATCCCCGGCGGTAACAAAATCTTCCCCGCGAGGTATAATTATCTTATCATTTCTAATTATAACACCAATTATCGCATTAACAGGCATATCGACTGCTCTTAAAGGTTTACCATTAATTTTACTATCTTTTTGTGCCATCAATTCCACCACTTCAATTTCACCTTCTTTGAGCAGGGTTAAAGTAATAAATTCGCCTTGTTTTAAAAAGTGCAATATGGCAGAAGCTGTTGTTAGACGAGGATTAACAACAGCATCGATACCTATTTTTTCTAAAATAGGTATATAATTGATTTTGCTAATTTTGGAAATAACTTTTTTGGTGCCTAAATGTTTAGCCAGCAATGCTACTAATAAATTTTCTTCATCAAAACCGGTTAATGCCACAAAACCATCTGTTTTTTCTATCCCTTCTTCTTTTAGCAGGTCTATATTAGTACCATCGCCATTGATGACCATAGTTTGTGGTAACAGCTCAGATATAGTTTCACACTTCTGTTTATCTATTTCAATTATTTTTGTTTTAATACCCATTTTATTTAAAAGAGCAGCAGTCTGTATACCAATACTGCTCCCTCCCAGGATGAGAGCATTTTGCAAAACAAGGGTTTTTTTATCATAAAGCAGTGCTGAATCAGCAAAGTTTGTTTTTTTAACTAATAAATAAAGCATATCACCAGTATAAATCTTATCGTGGTCAGTAGGAATTAACAGATTATTTTCTCGAAAAATAGTTATCAGTAGAGTATTATGTCTTAAGTTAGTGTCCCTAATTTTTTTATTTACGAAGTGACTGTTTTCCTCAATTCTTAAACCAAATAGAGAAATTTTACCATTAGCAAGAACATGGGCCTCACAGACATTGGAAGGTGTTTTTAACAAGCGAATTATTTCTTCTGCAGTGGCTTTCTCAGGATTGATGACATAATCAATTCCCATTTTTTCTTTGGAAAGCGAGTTATTATACATATATTCAGTATTTCTGATTCGGGCAATAGTC
>JAKPKS010000028.1 GCA_029553585.1 Candidatus Atribacteria bacterium
CTAAAGGTAGAACCATATAGTCACAGTGAGGAGAAATTAAGCGGACATCAAATTCGGCGGCTTTTTTGGCTACCTGCCCTAAAATCAACATTGAAGCAACAGTATCAGGGTCTCCTAAAGTTCCCCAACCGGGAACAAACATAATAGGACGCCCCATTTCTGTAGCTCTGCCAACTGCTTCTTCAATTGATTCCAAACCGGCAATGGGTCTGATATAAGCTGTTCCTTTCCGACTTTGAATGATGGCAACAATAAGGAATAAGCACAATAAAATTGAAGCAGCAAGAGTTATATATTTGGTAGAATCAAACCAATCACTCTTCGGGTAAAATTGTGTATTCCTTTTGGGATCAATATAGGTGTCAGTAGTAACAAAATTGGCTTTACCATCAGTTTTAATAAGGCGGTAAGAATAACTGCGTTTATTTTTATTACGCGTAGCTATTAAGGTCTTTAGCCAGTCCTTGTTCGTTTTTGTTTTTTGGGCTTGCAGATAGGCAGGATGTTTGGTGATAAAATTATAGGTTCCTTCCGCCTCTTGAATTGCTGCCAGTAAAGTATCGGGAATAGCGTTGACGGGATATTTGTTCTTTTCCAAAAGCAGAGCATCCAGTTCTTTCTTTTGCTGTTGCAGGTTTTTAGTAAACTTATCTTTAAACAACGGAACCGCGAAAGCATATCCATTCATCGAATCTATAGCTACCGTCAGTTGCGGGTCTAATAGCAAATGTTTACTTTTGACATCGTAATCAAAAATCTTTTCGTATAGGGTGCTTTCGTATGGAATGAAATGATCGTAAACCCGGGTTAAGCCATTGATATGATTACCAAAAAGAAAATCAGGATCAAAACCATTGCGGGTAAGGACTTCATAATAAAGTTTATTCACCGGTTCATTTTGATAATAGATATTCTCTCCCCGGAAAACTTTATTCCTGTTATCATAAACGATATGTTGTTCAGTGTAATCCTCAAAGTTACCATTATCATTGGTATGAACGGCAATGCGGATTTTCATATTTTGAATAGCTTTATACTGCTGCGGCAGTTTGAAGTGGACTGTTTTATCCAGGTAATGTTCCGAGACCTTGCCAATTTCTTTATTTAAGGAATCAAGAACGGTAAACCTCAATTCCTTAATCTTATAATGCTCGTTATTGGAAATTTCGTAGTTTATCCGTAAAGCTGTCTTTGCCTTGTTTAAATAGAGTGCCTGGCTTACAAAAATCAGAGGTTTACCTATAGAAACTGATAAATAATCACCTTTGTCGTTGGGTTTGTCTTTCACTTCAATTTGGGGCATTTTAAGCTGTTGAAAAGAATTTAAGCTGCGAAAATTTTTGGCTGTAACGGCTGCACTTTGACCGGCATAATCACTGTAAGAAAGCACCGGGTAATAAGCAGCCAAATTTGCTGGTATGGTTATTCCTTCTTTCCTGGTATCTACACTATGGCAGGTATTTACAGAACCCGAATAATTAGGAATCTGGAAAAGCGGAAAGGAATTATTTTGCCAATTTTCAGATAGTAGCTCTCCATTTTTCGGTTGCTGCGATAAAGGAATCAGCCATCCCTCCCACATTGCAATATCTGCAGAAGAAGATGGTGGTAACCATTCAAAATTGAACACTCCCTTATCCTGGATGTAGGTGCTGGAAAAAATAGCAGTTGGATCAGGAGGATTATCTATTGGAATTACTTTTTGAATATCTGCATAAGGTAAATAGCGTCCCGTTTCGTTCACTGCCAGAATTGTGTAGTAATATTCCTGCCCGGCTTTGGGAAAACCTAAAATGGACTCAAACCGGTTTAATTTCAAACCAGCCATAATATCTTCACCTTTCGGCACAGGTTTGGAACTATGATAAAGCTTGGTATTGTTTATGGCTCCTATAATGTTATATCTGTTTAGCATTGATGCCAGCAATTCCGCTTGTTGAGGAAACTTTCTATAGAGAGGACTTTTACTATCCTGCTGTTTTTCCTTTTTCAATTTCAGAGGAGCTGTTTCAAATTCAATGAACGGTTCTTCACCCTTATCGTAAAAATATAATTCCGGCGCTAAAACACCTAATTTGGGGTCAACTTCCATACTGCTAATAAAAAATAACGAATCAGGACTAACCCCTCTATAGATATTATACTTAATAATCCGATACGCTTTATTCAGAGGTTTCCATTTTAACACGATTCCGCTTCCATCGTCAAAAGGCATATCAGTAGCAGAAAATTCAGTTATTTTACCTTTTAAGGAGGCAGGTTTTGCTTCATCTGTAGAAAGAAGGGAAATCCCTATCAACAAGATAATTCCGATTACAATCAGATATTTTTTCATTTTTTTATCCCTGAACCAAGGGTTCCCTTATTCCATTATATCAGTACCTGAAAAATCAATCTCAACAACTGTCAGGTTAAACGGAAACAAAAAGGTTCCTCTTTAACGCTATTTCATCAATCCCAGAACATCTATAATGAGGAATTGAATTCTTCCAATCAGCAGAGAAATACGAGCCATAACCGTTAAACCAAAGGAGGCACCGAAACCAATCATCATATACCATTTTCCCAACCCGACAAATTTTCCGTAAGCACCTGTATGTGCCTTGGAGAAAAAGAAATATAGCAGAACAGCAATTGTGCCTATCAAGATAAGAATGAGATTGATGTTTTCCAGAGGAACCATCGCCTGGCGCATCTGAACTAAAATTCCGGCATGAATTCCCATAGGAACACCAAAACCTACTCCCATCATAGAAAAAGCAATAGGATAACGGGAAAGCCAACCCAGTTTGCGGGAAAAACGGAACAGATAAAGAATACCTAAAATAGAAGGCAGGATAAGCACAAAATTATGTTTTAATATAATCGGTTGCCAAACATACGGAATAAATATCCGCTCATAAGTAAATACTAAAGCATAACCCAGGGAAACTCCTACCAGCAATTGTTCCGCCATTCTATAAAAGGGATTTTCCTTATACAGGAAGGAAAAAATACACAGGGTTAAAAACGCTGCTACCAGATTACTAATTAATTCAAAACTCATTGTTATCCTCCCTTTCTTACTTTTCCACCGATTTGGCTTTCTGAATGAAATAACCGATATTACCCAAAAGGATAAAGACGATGATCATAATATGGGCAACCGATTGCGCATTCATTCCAATTCTGGCTACTTTGAATTTATAACTGATATTACGCGTAAGCTGATTGATTTCCCGGTAAGCAGCTTCTCCCATCTGATTTCTCAGTTCCGGAGTTATCTTTGTTACATCTATAATAATTGTACCGTTTTGTTCTTCTTTCAATTGCTCAAAAATCGCTTTCTGCTTCGGATATTTAGCTACAAATGCAGTATATTCTGCAGGAGTAAATTCCGCCTTGGTTTGAGTTGTTATATTGATTAATTTCTTTGTGCTCTCATCATTAAGAACTTCTTTACCAAAGGGACGACCGGGAAGAATTTTGTTTCCTTCCGCATCGGTTTTTACGCTATAGTCAATTGCCGGGTCTCTGTAAGCAGCAAAAACATCTACCAGTTTTTCATATTCCGCAGCACCTTTTAGTCCTGTAAGCATACCAATTAATTGACCCGATTGTAAATAGGGATATTGATCAGCAGCCATAACTGCAGTAACTCCTAAAGCAACATTAACTCCAAATTTGGGTCGGGCATAAAATATCCAGTAAGTTCCTGGAGTGCTTCCGGAAAATTCCACTACAAGGTTCATTTCGTTGTAATTTGTTATTCCCTTCATTATAGGTAAGCTTTCCAGTTTGCGCCCTTCAGCATCGGTATTTATAGTATTGGCAATATTATCTCCCATACCCAAGACAACAGCCATTGCCTGCGGTTTGTAGCCAAAATTGCAATAATCCACTCCGCTTTTGATATCAGGATATTCTTCTTTTACCGAATTGAAAGCATAATCAATTATAGGTGCTCCCGATGTTAAAAAAGTGAGAGCGAAGACCTTGATATTGCGTTCAAAACAATGCCGGATAATGGCTATTTCCATAGGATAGAGTTCAGGCATCGTAGAAGCATCATGCATAAAACTTAAAAGTATAGCTCTATCTTCCCTGTCTGCAAAGGAATCAATCATCTGATACAAATTTTCCGTAGACGGAGAAGTTACATTATCCGAATTGTAGGGTATCATCAACGGAATGATAATTGCCAGCGCAACTACGATGTAGATCCAACGCCGGTCTAAACTTTGCATTCTTTCAAAAAAGTTCATCCTTCATCTCTCCTTTGCTTAATCCGTTCCACCCAAATAGGAACGCTCAATACCCAAAAGAATTTTCAGGGATGTGGCTACACCCCCAAGTCCTACACCAATGGCAATTCCTCTTTTGGAAGCAAGATTAGGAACATCTAATATCCATTGAGAGATAAGCGGCAGGTTTTTATAAATCTTCACTCCTAAAGGCACCTGCGCCAACATAACGACAATGGCGGCAACCAATAAAACTGTTGCCTCTGTAGATCGCGCTCTAAATGCTTTATAGGCAGCTGAAGCCATATAAAATGCCAAAAGGGAAAACATTGTGGAACTCATCGGCATTTGCATATTCTCAAAAATCCACATCAGCATACTACCTTTCTGCGTGCCCCCAATAAACCCTGCCAGAGAAGTAATAATAAACCCGGCAAAAAAGAAATAGCTGTATTGCCATTTGGGAGCTCGCCTTTTTATCTTACTGCTATGCATCATACATAAACTGATAACTCCTAAAAGAGCAGCCCAAGGTGCAGATGCATAAGCCCAGGGAATGTAAAATTTGTTGTAGAAGTCATCCTGTAAAAGCTTATGCGGACTTAGCGCATAGAGCACAAAGATGATGCCACCTACAATTACGATGATTAAAGGTATTGTCTTTTTCATTTACTACCTCATTTATTTAAGTGGAAATAATTCGCTAAGACCGGTTAATTGAAAACTGGCAAGAACCGCTCCAGCTATTACAAAGGCAAGAATCAGGAATTTATAATAGTCCTGAGCTTTCAAAGTTCCCAGCTGCATTGGTTCACGGTTTAAATAAGAAGAAGCAGCATAAAGCTCTTCTCCAATTAAAGTATAATCACAGGTTGTAATAAAAAAGGGAATCTGCGTGATAGCATCCGTTCCGGCAATTTGATAAGCTCCAATACCATTACCTGTTTCGGTCATCAATAATGCCTCTGCCGCAAAATATCCCATATAGATATTAGTAGCAGCTCTTTCCCGAATCATTATTCCATTCACACCGGCTACATAAGCAAACTGGACATCGGTTAAAAAGAATACACTGTTTTTATCATAACTATCCGGACGACCTACAGAATAATGTGCATCTCTCACAATTTCCTGAACCACGGGCATAACAATATAATTATAAACGGGAACAATAAGTTTAATATCATATTCTGCAGATTTCTTTGCTACCAAACTTAAGATTCCCATTGAGGCAATAGTAGCTACATCACCTAAAGAACCATATCCCATCATATACATAATAGGTCGTCCCATTTCCGTAGCTCTGCCAATTGCAGTATCAATTTCTTCCAAACCGGCAATAGGACGAATATACAAGTCCCTGCCACGCCTGGCTAAATTGATAAAAATCATTACCATTAAGCCGAAGATTATCATTGCCACAAGAGTAGTATATTTATTAGTATCAAAAATATTGGAAATCGGTTTCATATACAGAATATCATCGCCGTCTTTTAACAGGTCACTTTCTGTAAAAAGCCCTCTGCCATTTGTGCGAACTATCTGATAAGTACTATAACGAGAATAGTCCTCCCGCACTTTGGCAATATAACGCATCCTGCTTTTCCGGTTTGTAATTTCATTAGCTTGAATTAGATGTTCGTTCTTGCTGTAGGCATTCAGCTGTTTTTGTACCTGGTCAATATTCTGCTTTATTTGTTCTGTTTTAGCAGGATCAGTTATTGTCTCTTTACTGGTTTTAAGTTCTAAAAGCTTCTTATTTAGCTCTTCAACCTTCTCCTGTGCTTCTTTTTTGCCTAAATCAGGAAAAATATTGGTCTCAATTCGGATTTCATTATTTTTATCATACACCAAATCTATATTCGGAGAAACCAGAGCCAGAGGAGTTCTAATATCATTATGTTCTAACTTCCGGGCTTTCCGCTCTCCATTTATATAAGTTATCAACGAATCACCCTGGGCAAAACTAAATCCATTAACCGGCTTTTGGAGCATAGTAGCATAAGGAATTGTAACATCAAGAGAATTATCATAAGATGTATTTCGTTTAACCATACTTAACTGCGGCGAAGCTACATTTTTGCGATAAACGACATTGCTGATTTTGGAAACATCTTTGCCGTTACGGTATAGTGCCTTAGTGGGTAAAATAGCCAACATATTAGGGTCATATTCCAAATTTTGTTCCAGACAATAGTCCTGAGGTATTTCCGGCTCTCCCTGCATCGTAATTTTTACCCGAAATCCCTTTTTGTAATCATAATTATTGGGGACTTTTAAGATGATGCTGTTATCCTGATAAAATTCATTGATATTGGCAAAGGGCTTTGCTTCACCCTTCTTATAGAACTCAAAATAGATATTATTCACTTTCTGGGTTTCGGTTTGATTCAGTTGATAATTTACTCTGAATTTATTGAATTTATCATTTAAGGCAGTGGTTTTAACTACAAAGCATATTGGATGATCCCAAAGAACAGTTAGTCGGTCACCTTTGTCATTAGGTTTATCTTCCATTTTTAAAACCGGTTTTTCCGGCAAATCATAACTATTTTTCACGCTCGGTTTGCTTAAAGCGGAAAAACTGCTGAAACCATCTGCATCCATCAATTCCAAAGCAAAGTTAGAATTAATACAGGTAGCAAGGGAATCACCCGCAGGAATAGAAACCTGACAATAGTTTTTTCCGTAACCGTAACCTGCCGAACCTTGATGAAGAACTACTGTTTTTGCCTGAAATAGTTCAGGATGTAAGCGAAGCGAATCCCACTCCATAGGTGATAAAAGAGGTGTTTGGTAAATACGATATTGAGCTATATCTGAATTATAAAGAGGCAATTCCCATTCAAACCGTAACTCTCTTTTATCCTGCAGAACAACACTGTGGAAAGCGGTTGCCGGCTCGGGAGCATTGGGTTTTGGGCTGCCTGCTATAATTTTAGCCGGCTTTTGAAATTGTCTTCTTTCATTCACCGCCACTATAGTATAAAAGTATTTCTCCCCGGGGTTTAAGAAACAATATACCGTCTGTTGATTATCTTTCAGTCCCGCGTAGGTCTCGTCTTCTTCTGCCTTTTGCTTATCGAAATTAGACAAAGTAACCTTTTTGCTGCTGTGATAGTATTTGTTCTTTTCAATAACCGAAAGAAGGGAAAATTTATCCGCTATCTTAGCTAAAAAAGGAATGTTACGAGGCATTTTTTGATATAAGGGACTATTTTCCCCCTGCTGCTTTTCCTTTTTTAACTTACGAGGCGAAGAAATATCAAAAAATTCACTACCGGAATTATCGTAATAGAACATCCTCTCAGAAGCAACACCTGTTTTTACATTAACAGGAATGGCATCTAAAAAGAAAAGGGTATCAGGACTTACTCCCCTATAAATACGATATTCAATAATTCTTTTGTCCCGCTCCAATGGCTTCCACGAAAGCATTAATCCCGTTCCATCATCAAAAGGGATATCTTCTACCTTGAAATCCTCTACTACATATCTTTCTGCATCTGACCGTTTCTGGGCAATAATCACTGTGCTCAACAATAGGAGCAGAAACAGCAAGAGAAAGATTAGGCGACTTCTGAATAATCTCATACGCTTGGTCTCCTGTTTCTTTGATCTTAACAGTTAATTCAACCTTCTGTCCCACGCACAGAAATTACCCTTTTATGTCAATCTCTTTTTTTCCTTGCTTATATCCCTAACGCTAATGAAGTGCATCCCGAATGTATCCCGTATCGTCATTCGGGAAGCGTTCGGGAAGCGTTCGGGCAGCGTTTGGACAGCACTCAAGGAGAAAGCAAGGAGGAAAGAAGAAAATATATTTTTTACCCTAACGCCACTGAAAACGCTTTGATGCAAGTGGATTTAAGAATAAGGATATTTTGTAATTTTATTATACAAAAAAAGAATGATACTATAAATAAATTTCATTTAACAAAAGAATAATGGGATCAATCTGAATATGATTTATTGGGTCAGGAAATTATTTCAAATACACCTCCTATAACCGGATCTTGAAATTCAAATTCTATTTCTTTTTCAGCTTCAAGGCGTTGTTTTATACTATCATAATTGTTTTGAAGTTTTCTGATTTTTCCTTTTAGCATCTCTACCCTAAATTTCTTTTTTTCATCGTCTTGATTGTAATATGTTTGAATTTTAATAATCTCATTTGTATAAGCGTTAAATTTATTAGTATAATTATATTGTTGACTTTCAAGTTTCCGTTTTAGGAGTAAGTCATTTCGTGCCTTATGTTTGTTAAAGAGTAACATAAATCTTTCTTGGAATATATGATTAGCTTTATCGTAAGCATTTTTAATGTAAGTGGGATCGTTACATACGAAACCCTGGATTGTAGGTTTTCCATATTCAATTAGTATGGAAAGTACTTGTTCTGTAATTTCTCTACCTCCAATAGATTTTAATGATTCATCCAGTATAACTGCTTCAATGTAACTGTTAGATTTTATGCCCTTTATAATCCCAAGGTATATAAAATAAAAGTAAAACCCATTGTTGAGCTGAATTTGCTTTGCTGATAAAGCAATTCTATCTATATAAAAATTATGGGTGTTAACAATATTATCTTCATTTTCAGCATATTTTTCGGTGATGTAACGAACTAAAGGATGCATAATATTGATAAAAGTCATATCACTGTTTTCGAAAGCTATGTTAGAATCCATTGTATATTTAATCGGCTTTTTTAATCTATCTACATAAGGTAATTCCAAATTAAAATTCACAGAACGAACATCCCTTAAAAAATCATCGCTTAAAAGTAGTTCTCCAATATTTGTATTTGTATCATATTTTACAACACTATCTGGATATTTTGTGCATATATAACCTGATATATATCTATAAAGTTGCTGTGGGGATATATAACGATTTTTACCTTTAATGTTCTTAATTTCATGTTCATAAAAATAATCCAAACTTAAAATTTCCGATGATTTATCTTCAAGCATCTTGATATCTTTCATTCTTTGGATTAAGACCTTTTCTTCTTCAAAGTATTTTTTCCTTTTTTCATCATCAGTAAGATTACTAAAAAATACATTTTTTGTAATCCGGTCAATTACTTCACCCATTATTGGTTCCAATGTTCCTATGGAAGATTCAAATAAAGCTATTCTTTGATATAATCTCATTACAATTTCATCATCAATCGTATCATTCATATAGAAATTATAAACATTCAATATATCCGATTTCTGTCCTATTCTATCAATTCGTCCTATTCTCTGTTCAATTTCCATCGGATTCCAGGGCAAATCATAATTGATTAGAGTATTGCAAAATTGAAGATCAATACCTTCACTACCTATTCTTGACGATAACAAAACCGAAAATCCATTATAATCCATAAATTCTTTTATAATCTGAAATCTATCAATCTTAAGCGATCCATAGATTATAAATACTTTATAACCATTTTGAGTTAACCTATTGTAGAGATAGATAATGGTCTGAATGTAAAAGGCGAAAATTATCACTTTGTCTGTTTGTAATGTTATATCACTTAATAAAGAAAGCAGTTTTTCTAATTTATTATCCGGTAAATTAGGATAACCCTCATTAAAATCTATATTATCTATACTATCCAACTCTTCATTATCCACTTCTTCCAGATAATCTTGGACAATGTTTTGCTGATTATATTTCTCATATAACTTCTTGTAATGTGCATGAAGTGAAGACGATAACATTCTTTGCATGCTGAAAAGTTTAAATAATCCTTCTATAGAAGATCTTGGTGTAGTTTCTTTTACAGTATCAATTAGACCTTTATATAGTGCTTTCTCCTGATCAGATAAATCAATAGAAATTGTTTGAACTTTTCTTTCCGGACGATTTACATCTACATCTCTTTTCCTCGTCCTCGTATATAAATTACCGAGAAAATGTAGATCACTTAAAGACCTTTGCAACTCAACTACTTTTTCTAATACTTCATTTGAGTTATTCGTTTTTATTTGATTAAAATTTAAAAGATTATTGATTACTTCATTATAGATTTCATTATCTTTGAAGTAACCTTGTATGCCACGAAGAAGAGTAATTGATTCATCTATTTGAGGAGGGATTTTACTGATATGATTCAACGCACTAACAACAGGTTCATTTTTATGCAATTGATCTTCAAAAGAATCAAGATATTCAAATTGTTGTTCTTCAAGAATATTTAATATGTTGAATAGGTTACGCCTTTCTGTATGAATTGGTGTAGCAGTAAGAAAAACTATTGCTTGGCAGTTTATGCTTAATTTCTTAATTGAATTATGTTGTTTAGACATATTTCTAAGATTATGTGCTTCATCTACTATTAATAAATCCCACTGAAAATCAGAATCATCAATCGCAGCCATAAGTTTATCAGAACGGATAGATTCTAAAGATACTATGAACCTATTATGTTTATATTTGTTATAATAAGTTTTGTCTTCTTCTATAATCCCTTTGAAATCATTAGCTCCAATGATATTAAAATCTTTTTTAAAGCGGTATAAAAGTTCATCTTGCCATTTCCTTCTCAAATTGGCAGGAACTACAATAAGAGCAGTATTTAATTCTTTTCGTGCTTCTAATTCATTTATAATTAATCCTGCTTCTATAGTTTTTCCCAATCCAACTTCATCACAAATCAATATTCTTCTTTTAGCAGAACTGATAAATTTCATAAGCGGTTTAAACTGATATTCCAAAAATAAAGTTCGTGATGTATTTATGGAGTAAATATTATTTTGAATGGTGTTAGAATTTGCCAGTTTTAGATGAGTTAATGCCTTTTGAAAGTCATTAAAATCTCCAAAGTAATTGGATAATAAATTTGATTTAACACTTGGCGTTTCTTTATACTCCATTAAACTTGTTTCTGAATAATGAGTAACTCCATCGGAAAATCTTACTTTATATACAATGTTTCCACTGACTTCTGATATATTCTCAATTATTCCTACTCTTTCAGTATTGTTTTTTATTCTGACTTTTGTTCCCACGCTAAACATAATGTTATTTACCTAACCAATTCTGATCTGGAATTATTTCGTCTGGTTCGTTGAGTTCTTTAATTTTAGGAGATACATCACGAGTTTTACAATCTTTTGGCAATTTATATCTCATAAGTGTTTCTTCTGGTTTCTTTGTAAGACCAAAGGATACAGCATATCTAAAATAGGGCGGTAAATTACTATCCCAATCAAGTGGTTCTTCTAATTTAATAATTCCATCTGGCGATTTAATATATTCATTTGTCTGTTCATCATATAAAGGGATATTGGAAAAGACAGATCTTAAAGTATCATCATTAAAACCTCCACCTCCTCCAAACACTGTTAAATCATAAAAAAATCTCATTGCTTCTAAACCCCTAATTTTTCCCTTAACCCTTTGCCATACATTTGAATCCTTAAATTTATTCCATATATCTGAATAATATTTAAGCACCTCTTCTTCATTATATCGGTTTTGCTCTTTTAAATTGTCTATATAGGAATAACCATTATAAACAATTTTAGCTCCTAAGATATCAATTTTCCCTAATGACTTGTCTGCATAAAATATAGTAAGATCAGTTGTCCCAGCTCCAAAGTCATAGATTGCATATAATTTAGTTTTAGCTCTTCTTTCATAAAAATCAAGTATTTCTGCAATAGATTCAGGTATTATCTCAATTCTAATATTGCTATTTGATAATTTCTGTGTACTATTTAATTTCTCGCATTTACTCATCTTCTGCATATCATTAAAGCAGTCGTAGAAAAGTAATTTTTTTGATAGTAGCAAAATACTTTGAAATCTTTCTACAATAACATTGTTGTTCATCTGTTCAACAGGAAGACATACAGAAAATATAAATTCATCATTATCTGTTAAAGGTATTAGTTTTCTAATTGTGTCTTGGGATATTTTCATTACATAAGCAATAAAACCTGCAGCAATCAGCATAGTTTCTGTTTTCACATTTCTCTTTAATATTGCCTGTTTAAAGTTTGTTATCTCAATACCTTTCGCATTGTATGTTTCATAACCATATTTTATCGCATTTCCGCTTTTCTTTGCTATAGAAGGGATAATAAATAAATCAAAATCACTCTCTGGTTTATAATTATCTGGTATCATACTTTTAAAATTTAACGGTTCATAATGCCCAGATGTCTCATTGTTAAAAGATACCTTTGTTCTACTTGTTCCAAAATCAATGCCTATATATATTCTTGCTTGTTTTTTAACAAAATGAGAAGATTGATTGACCCCTTTTCTGGGTATAACTTCTCTAATTATCTCTTGTTCGGGTTCTTTAGAGATGGTTTGTAGTTCCTCTTTTGCATTATTAATATCGTTTTGTTTGTTATTGGATATATCCGTATCTTTCGGGATTGGTTCAAAAGTTTTAGATGTTAATCCAACGCTATCTGTTCCTCTACTTGTCGTATCCATAGTAGTTTTGAATATGTGTCTATCAAAGATAAGTAAATTATTTTTATGTTTTGGTTTATAAGTGTTTAATGCAAGGGTATAGATGTAAATATCGTTATCCGCCAATAATTGAATCTCCTTCATGTTTTCAGAAATAATAAAATCATTATAATAGATATGGTTGAAATAGTCGTCTGGTGTTAATGTCTGACATACATAATAGGTATCCTGATTTACAAACCATATCTTTAATTTACTGCAACTATCCAACGATATAAAAAAGTTGTCATTAATAAATTGGATTTTCTTAAGGGTACACGCGTGTTTATCAATTTTTTCAATGAGAATTTCAGAATCATTTATAGTTCTATATAGTTCAAATGCAGAGTCATCATAAGAATATAGAATTTTAAGAGTATTGCTGCTGTTGGTTGTTTTCTTATCATATTTTATCTTTGAATATAATTCATTTATAATGGTTGAATTTGTTTGGTTTATTGTCTCCGAATTGTAGTTCAATAACATAAACCCGGTAATTACTATTTTGATTTTACTTTGGGATGTAACTAAATATTTACAATTGTCAGTGCCCTTATATATAGTATATGCACTTAAAGGCAAATAATCGTTATTAATATGATATTTATTATAGGTTAACAATTTTAATTTATCATCATAAATCTGCCACACTTTAGGAATAGGGTCTGTGTCATCAACAATAAAACTTTGGTCTAAGATATAAACAAGGTTGTTAGATTCATGTTTTAAAGTGTATAAGCGATTTCTTTTACAAATATATATTTTCTTTGTTCCGCTTGAACAAGATACAATAAGATCTCCACTGTCCTTGTATAATTGAATAAATTGTAATTTATCGTCTAAATGAATAGGAGGAATCGATTTTCTATGCTGTGTATAATATGTAATTGTATTATCCAGTTTATCAAATAAAATTTGAACATTGGAATCACAATATAATTGGTCAATTTTTTCATTCATAGTTATCACTCCGTTAGAATAAGTATTAGCTATTATGGCATTAATTCTACCTTCTTTAGAACTCCATAATTTATAAATCTGTTATCTTGTTCCTTTATAATATTATTGGGTTTTAATGTCAATAAAAATCTACTAATAAACTCTAAAAGATTTTTGCATATACACTACGAAACAAAGTACAATTGAGTTATTTTATCAATATTCTGCTTGATTTCATATAGAAAGGAATAAAATGGTAGGATGATATAATAACTCATAACAGGAGAAAAGTTCCGTAGGTACGACAGATATTAACGACGGGTTTTAACCCGGCGAAAAACAGCACCGGAATAATATAATAATTCGTTATGGGAGATAAAGTTCCGTTCTGTTGTCCCGCTGGGACTTATTTCATAATGTGTTTTTCCCGAGGGGCTTACGCCACCATCGCTATCATTGTGTCGCCCTCAGGGGCTCTTTTGGAATACGAAAATAAATAAAAGATGATGATTATATCTTACTTTTTTCGAGGGGCTTACGCCACCATCGCTATCATTGTGTCGCCCTCAGGGGCTCTTTTGGAATACGAAATAAATAAAAGATGATGATTGTATCTTCCTTTTTTCGAGGGGCTTACGCCACCATCGCTATCATTGTGTCGCCCAAAGGGGCTTGAATAATACTATATTGATAATCAGTTACACAAATAATCCACTTAGTTCTAAAATCCTGTAATCCTTGTTTCTAAAACTAAATCTGTAGAATCTGTGAGAGAATATTTCTTGCGGAGGAACGGCGTCCTCCGACTACACATCTAAATCCTCTTAATCCTAAAATCCTGAAATCCTCGTTTCTAAAACTATATTCCTGTAATCCTTGTTTCTAAAGCCATCTCCCTAAAAATATCTTCTTCTATTGTTAATTCCCTATTTACTATGAACATACACAGGAATATCTTTCACCCAAAGTTTATAGATAGCTTCGGGACCCAGTTCTTGCCAAAGAAATGTTTCACAGGAAACAATATGTTGAGATAGATAGGCGGAAATGCCTCCAGACATAATAAAATAGACCGCTCCAAAGTCCATAATCGCTTTTTGCACTTCCAGCGAGCGTTCACCCTTGCCAATCATTACTCGCAAGCCGTTTTGAATTAAAATAGGAGTGTAAACATCCATTCGGGAGCTGGTTGTAGGTCCTATTGCTCCACATACATTTCCCGGTCTGGCAGGACTTGGTCCACAGTAAAATAGTGTTGTTTCTGCCAGGTCTAAAGGTAATTTTTCTCCTCTTTGGATAATTTCCACCATTCTTTTATGAGCTGCATCTCTGGCTGTAAACAGACAGCCCGTTAATAAAACTTTATCAGATATATTCAGTTGGCTTATATCAGCTGGACAAAGAGGTAAGGTAAACCTATATATTTTCATAAGTTATATAATTATTTCTCTGTGCCGGTGGGAATGGCACTGTAAATTTACTGCCACAGGTAAAGAAGCAATATGACAGGGAGCAGTTAAAATGTGAACAGCTAAAGCAGTAGTTTTTCCTCCTAATCCTTGCACCCCGATTCCTGTTGCGTTGACACTTTCCAAAATTTCCTGTTCTAAAACAACATATTCTTTCAGGGGATTTTTCTTGCTTAATGGCCGCAATATAGCTTTTTTGGCTAAAAGAGCACAGGTCTCAAAATTGCCACCGATACCAATTCCTATTATCAAAGGGGGGCAGGCATTACCTCCAGCCAGAGTAACTGTTTCTACCACAAAATTTTTTATGTCCTCAGAGCTGGCAGAAGGTGTAAACATTTGCAGCCGACTCATATTTTCGGCACCACCACCCTTCTGATCAATCTGCAATTTTATTGTATCTCCTTTTATAATAGAAATATGCACTATTGCAGGGGCATTATTTCCTGTATTTTCTCTTTGCAGAAGAGGGTCTTTTACAATTGATGGTCGTAAATAGAGTTCCTTAGAGACCTTTATCAGGGTTTCGTTAATAATTTCCGGTAAGGGTGGACCTTCAATTATACATTGATTACCTATTTCCGCAAACACAACCAAGGTTCCTGTATCCTGACAGAGGGGGATTTCTATTTTAGGTGCCAGTTCTATGTTTTTTAGCATACAATTGAGAATATCTTTACTGATTTCGCCGGTCTCGTTGGCAAGGGCATTTTTCAGCAGGGCAGGTAATTCAGGATCAGGGGTAAAGGTTATATATTTTATGGCATTAGCGAGTTCGGACTCAATTGTTTCACATGAAACATATCTGTAAGCCATTGTTTTAACCTTTTTGCCTCTTAATTAGATACTTCAGCAGGAGGTCTTCTATTGGGGTAAAGGTATCAACAGGATTATATTCTATTTGATTTTTGTAGCATTCCCGTTTTAGATAGTTCGTAAACTGATGATAGTTTTCCTGATATTCCTTGTGTATTTGCCAGGGTGAGACAGTTATTTTTTCTCCTGTTTCACTATCTATAAATTGTGCTTCTCGTTTATAATCAAACTTTTCTTCCTTAGGGTCAATTATATGAAAAACAAGTACTTCATGATTGCGGGCACGGAAATGTTTCAATGCTTCCATAATATTATTCGGTTCATCTAAAAGGTCACTGATAAGGATTATCAGAGAGCGTTTTTTTACCAGTTCGGCAATTTGATGCAGGGGAGTTAACAGGTCTGTTTGGTCTTCTGCCTTCAAATCTAAGAGAGCAGCAAATAACTGGGAAGTATAGCTTCTAATTGCTTTGGGTGGAAAAGCAGAAGTAATTTTGTTATTAAATGTATAAAGTCCGGCAGCATCTTTTTGGGAAATCATCAGCCAAGCCAAAGCACCTGCCAATTGAGTTGCATATTCAATTTTACTGCTTTTTCCGGAACTGAAAAACATTGATTTACTGTGATCTAAAAGAATGTAACTGCGTAGGTTGGTTTCTTCTTCATAGCGTTTTACATAGTACCGTTCCGTTTTTGCCAAAATTTTCCAGTCCAGGTCTTTTAACGGTTCTCCAGGATTATATTGCCTGTGATCTGAAAATTCTGCACTGAAACCATGATAAGGAGATTTATGCAAACCCACTAAAAAGCCCTCAACTATGCTTTTAGCAGTAAGCTGGAACTTATTCAGGCGGACTAATGCTTCTTCAGATAAAAGCGGCATCTTATTTCTTTTTAGGTTGATACAGCAAGGCAAAGGGAATAATTAAAGCATAAGCAATAACCAATAAAACGGGGGATAGAGAAATCTCATTAAAGGACATAATTATATAGCCGGCAACTAATACAATTGCTGCTATAAGCAGGAGGATAAAATTGATTCGGTTTAAGTGCAGTTTGTTTTTCTCTTCCTTATTTTTCATCTTTACTCCTTCATAGCTGAAAGCAATGTTTTTCCGTAATGTTATTTTTCATAAGAACCACAGATCAGGAACTGGTTTGTTTGTCAACTGAACTTTCTTTTTCCAGGTAGGAAGCCAGTATTTGTTGATAAACCTCATCAGCAAGTTCCTGTCGTGTTTTTCCTTCCTGATAGGGAATAGCATTTAAAATATCTATTTGAGCTTCAATGGAATGTCCAATAAGTTTCAGATAATGAGTAAGGAAAGGCATATCTCCATACCAGAAAATGAGGTCACGATTTTTCTTATCTATCTTTTTACCATCAATTGAGGAGTATTTAATACAAAGAGGTAGAATAGAGCATTTAGCATTTACTGCCACTTGAAAAAGGGATTTCCGAAAGGGCTGAACGGTTATGCCATTTGTGCTTGTTCCTTCAGGAAAAAGGAGAACTTTAAAGCCCTGGTGAATAGCAGAGGCAAATTTCTCAATTTCGGCAGGTAGAGAAATATATTTTTTCCGGTTCGTATAAAGGCATCCCCCATTACGGGTAATTTTTCCCAGAAAGGGATTATGTTTCATTTCTACAGAAGTTATAAACACAAAATTTTCCAGTGCTGAAAGGAGTATGATATCAAGATAAGTGGTATGATTGGAAACAGCCAGATATGCCTCATTTTTTAATAGTTCCAGCTTTTCAGGATTACTTATTTTCAGTTTTATCTTAAAAGCCCGTATAAAGTGTTTGCTTATGCGGTTATTATTTTTCACTAATCTTTTTCTGCGTAGTTTCTCATCTCTAGTGAAAATTCTAATTACAGCAGAAATGAGAAAAAACTCACTTATCAGATAGAAGTGCCAAAGAATACAGTGTAATTTGCGTAATACCATTTTTTTAAAAGGTTTATGATGTTTATGTCTTTACCGGTAAAATAATTGTTAAGGTGCCTCTGGCTATTTGCCAAGCAATTAGCTGTTCCTGTTTTTAGTCGCATAATTAGTTTCAAACCTTTTTTCATCTCTGCTTTGTTCTTCCTTTATTGATGCTTTAAAGATTCTTTAACGATTCGTTAACGGAACTAAGGAATTGTTAAAGCATTGTTAAAGGGTCGTTAAATATTCTACTATGAGACAGGTGATAACTTATTCGGAATTTTAAGTTTTAGGTATCTTCACCATTTTGCAAAGATCCAAATATGTTTTTCCCCTCTGCACTTTACTTTTAGTTAAATTTATAGTTCCACTTTCTTTCCTGCAAACACAGGAAATAATATCCGTTAAACACTATCTTAAACTATCTTTTTCCCCGGGTTTAAAACCATTCGTTGATTACTGTTGTTTCTAAGGGAATTCATTATGGGCTTTATGCATTTGGTTAGCTGTCTTTCTCATTCGCCAGCTAAACATTTTGCCCGCATTACTTTAAGAGCAGCATTTTCCGGGTAATATTCCTTTCCGGGGAAACAATTCTATAGTAGTATAATCCGCTGGAGCAAGACCTGCCGTTATTATCTCTTCCATCCCAGGTAAATTGATAGTCACCGCTTTTAAGTTCTGAATCAATTATCCTTTTCACTTTTTGCCCTTTGATATTGTAAATGGCAATAGAAATCGGTGCTGCTTCAGTAAGCTTAAAACTGATAGAAGAAGATTGCGAAGCAGGATTGGGAAACACACTTACTGATTGAATTACAGGAATCATAACGGGATCGTCATTACTATCAGGATTATAATCCATCACCTCCAGTTCCGAAAGAATTATTCCGAGCATATTGCTCAGGGTATATTCTCCCGATTCTATTTGTGAGGTTCTAAAAGTGGATGTAAGCACAGAGTAATTATCAGTAGCATTTAAAACGCCTATAATAGGATTATCGGTATTATCACTGGAGGAGAAAAATATTCCTGCAGCCGATATTTGATTTGGAAGGAGAGCATATACAACAGATGAATCCGACGCTACATAATTCCAGTTTATATTATTAGCAGGATAAAGAATAGATGTAACATTCAGAGGATTATTATCTGCCATCTGAACACCCATTTTTGAATATAACTCACCGTAACAGTAATCAATATAATTTTCGCAGTAAAGTTTACCTCCTGCGTCCAGATAGCTGTTTAAGTAACTATATTCATAGGAAGTTGGCTGCAGTTCTGCTTCCGCAAGTGACTTTCCAGCCAGGTAAAACACTGCTTCAAAGTTATTCAAATAAGCATAGTCCGGAATCAGTTTATCAGAATAAACCACATTAAAATTGCTTATTTGCCGGAGGGCATTAACAACAGCAAGTCCTTCATTTCCAACAGGTTCCCAAACCAGAATTTCTCCCGTCGGGTTAATTTGATTAGGATTCCAGCCCAGCATAGGATCTCCAAAAAGCATATAAGTGTAAACATTTTGTAATTCGGGGTAGATTATACCTCCGTTATCAACAGGATCACCAAAAAGGTAAAACTGTGTATGCAAAAGATTTGCCCAGGAATGTGCAGAACCTAAATCCAGTTTTGCCTGACGGAAGTTTTCCACAAAATGATAGTTATAACTGGCAAGTCCGCCCCAACCTGGATTTTGCCATCCGATTTTATACCAGCCGGTTCTGGTAGCTGCAATAACTCCTACTGCCTTTTTAATTAAGGCATATTCTGCCAGGCAGGTATTACTGTAATCCAGATATCCGTTATAGCAGGATGCAGCATAAATAACTGTTCCATTTGTATTTTCCAAATTATCAAAACTTTGACGATCAACTAAACTCCTCCAGTCCATTTCATTATCTTCAGGTATGTTATTTTGATTATAATCATTTTCCCAAACTTTACGGGAAGAGTGTCCAGAACTGCCATGTGCATCCCAATTGATAAAACCCCAGCTTTCAGAATTAAGCTTATTTCTTAAATTGTTATAATTTAAAGGCAGGTCTCCAGGAAAAGAAGGAACAACGCCTTCCTGTTCATACATAGAAAAGTTTTCCTGTCCAGCTAAACAGGTATTCCGCATAAATTCCATAAAAAGGGCTCCATCTGTTTGTAAATATGGAGGTTCCGGTTCTCCCTGATAATTCAAAAAAGCTGCCGGTAACAAGTTTTTATCTTTCCAGGGCTCAGTTGCTTGTTCGTAAGCAACTATACGACTTGCAATAGCAGAAACCTCAGCCGCATTATTGGTAGAGATGCGTCCTGCAAAGACCTCCGGGGTAAAGTCAATGCCATAATCCTCATTCATATAACCGGTAGAATATTCACCTCGTCTGCCATCATTATCGGTATCCCAATTACTGCTTAAATCCGAATAAAAGAAATCTGTAGCAACTGTTTCCAGTCCATTGGGTTCGGGAATTACATAGGCAACGGGAATAAGATCATAATCACCAACTAAAAGCAGGTAGGAAAAGGGAATCTGAACATAAGTATTCTGCAGAAAGTTACGCAACTTTTCGGCATTATCGGTTCCCGTTCCGGAAGCCAAAGCTATTGCTATATCACAAAAAGAAACCACTACACCTTGAGATTCACGATAGAGAACAAGAGCATTCAAAGCTGCATACAAATCCGGAGTAGTAATAATTAAAAGGTGATTATTGCGCTCTTTTGATACATTATACCACTGCTGAAGAGCAGGAGGATTAACAAAAAAATCTGCTTTGTTAAATGTTGGAGGAATTGTTCCTTTTTCTTTGGCAGAAGAAGTGTAATTTATATTTATCCGGCAGGAACTATTCCACAGCCAACCGGAACCGTTATAAACAGCAGGTATTACATTAAAACAGGCATAATTAAGTTCACCCCATTTCCTTAAACCCAAATAGCTGTAGCGGGAAGGAATATTTCTATTAACAGGAGATGTTAATATTTCTTCCCCGTTGGTAAAAGCGGAATTAATTGCAGGTGGCTCTCCGGCAAGGGTTTTTGCAGAATCAAAAATAACTTGCCAGCTATCAATAACAGCATCTTTGGGCAGAAGGATATTGATTTGTTTAACAGGCAATTGTAGAGTGCCGGGAGCACTGCAAAATCCATAACCTTGTTTAGATAAAGCTGCTGTAGATAAATTCTCTTTAGTAAGAGGAAACTGAATTACTGTATTGAGTGTGGTTGCTGAAACAAGCAACGGCAAGCTTATTAAAATAAAACATAAGGTCTTTTTCATTTTTCTTCCTTTATCGTGTCTTTAAGTATCAGGAATGTAATGTGTTGAGTGGTTAGAAGAGGAATGGACTAATTGGGAATTATTTATGTCCTGTTTTTTTGCCGCAGTGTCTTGCGGAAGCCCTTTTATATTATAACCTAAACCCTTACCTGTAACTAACACCTTAAACCGATTAAACATTTGCCGCAGACGGTTAAGCATTTTTTTATCCGGATTAAGTTGTGCCAGCATTTTAGCCAGAAATGACTCCCAATTTACGGTTTCCCTTTTTGGGAAAAAACCACATAAGTGCATAACTTCCAAAATATAGCTGCGGATTTCATCCAGTTCTTTTCCGCTGGCTGGATTATAGTATTTATTTCCCTTTTCTTTTTCTTCCCAGGGAAGGGAATATATTTCCCAAAGTGCTAAGGCAACTGCCTGAGCCAAATTCAAGGAAGGAAAAGAGGGATTAGCCATAAATTGACAACGCAGAGGACAAAGTTTTGCTTCAGAATCAGTTAAGCCATAGGTCTCTCGTCCGAAAACCAGTCCTATATTAGAATCAGGTAAACTGTGAACATATTTTGCCATTTGCCCGGGAGTAAAATCAACGGATTTATTTTTTCCTGAACGCCGGGAAAAGACAATAACTCTATCCAGGTTTTGAACTGCTGCTTCCAGAGAACTGAAAGTATTTACATTTTCCAGAATTTGTTCGCTATGCATAGCCAAATAAAAATCGTTTTTTTCAGGAACATTACCTACAATACGCAGGTCTGAAAAACTGAAATTATGCATACTTCTGGCTACAGCACCTACATTTCCTCCATAGATTGGTTCCACCAAAATTACTGCAATCCTGGAATAATCCTGCTTGATGTTCATATTTGTCTGGAATAATAATTATTTTCGGAATTAGCTACCTTCTGGTTTTGATTTTCTCTCTTCTTTTTCTTACCTATGATGTAGGAAAGTTTTGCTCCCATTGTGGCAACTTTAGGATCGGAATCGTTTCGCCATTCAGCAATCGTTTTTTGTGTAACATTCATAAATTCGTTGGTTTTATCCCGACGACTGCGTTGAGAGTAAATATTGGCAAGTTTTTTCATTGTCTGCCACAG
>JAKPKS010000038.1 GCA_029553585.1 Candidatus Atribacteria bacterium
TATTTAGTTGGGTCATCTTGAATTATCCTCCTTAATATTTTTGATTATTCTATAATTTATTATGGAGGTTCTTGATGGCCCATTTCAAGTTATTATTTTAATTAACTTTTTTCACTTTTACAGAAAATATAGCACACACTCAATAATTTAAATCCATAATTTCCCAGATAGCAATTTACCGTTGATAATTACAATAAAATAGTATTGATTTAATTGATGATTGATCTATTTTTACATTACCCTGATGTCTTGACAAGATGTCTGAAAAAGAATATGGTATACCATTAGCAATAAAAATAATAAGTTAGTTTTATTGGGTATTTAGTTGTTGGAGGAATTTATAAATGGAAAATATTGATTTTGCCGCAC
This sequence comes from Candidatus Atribacteria bacterium, assembly GCA_029553585.1. Lineage (GTDB taxonomy): Bacteria > Atribacterota > Phoenicimicrobiia > Phoenicimicrobiales > Stramentimicrobiaceae > Stramentimicrobium. The sequence continues at coordinate 370 of JAKPKS010000038.1, forward strand.
TTATTCCCTTTGTCTTTTTAACGGTTTATACTCCAGGTCCGGCAAATATTACCTGTGCCTCACTGGGCATAAAGCATGGTTTAAAAGAATCAATTAATTTTGTCTATGGATCTGCTTTAGGATTTACTGTAATGTCACTGCTGGCAGGGCTATTTTCCAATTTACTATTGAGTATTGTGCCTTCATTGGCATCAATAATGCGCTGGGTTGGTGCCGCTTACATCTTATATTTAGCTTATCATATGTTAAAAACGGATTATTCTTTTGCTCAAAATAATAACCAGACTGAGATAAAACCACTGGGCTTCAAATATGGTTTTCTGATTCAATTGGTTAACCCGAAAAGTATCATATTTTTGCTTACCCTTTATACTACTTTTCTATACTCCGCAGTAGAGCAAACCAGCTTTATCTTTATTTTTGCTCTAATTTTAGGGCTAATTGGTTTTGGTTCTAATCTATTATGGACCTTTTTAGGTGCAGGTATCAGCCAGCTTCTAAATCAAGAGTGTATTAAAAAAATTGTAAATTTAGTATTAGCATTGATTTTGGTTTACCTGGCGGTAAGGTTGACTGGTATCCTTCGCTAATAAATTTAAACAATATAAACAAACTACCCTTAAAACTTAGAAATTGATACCCCTGCTCAGCCAATCTTTCTCTGTATTTCATCCGGCATAAAGCCTTTGAATTGCGCCTGATAAAGTCTGGTATATAGTTTATTATTGGATATTAGCTCCTGATGGGTACCTTTTTCTACAATTCCCTTACTGGTCAGAACAATAATCTGATCTGCATTTCTGATGGTCGAAAGTCGATGTGCAATGACCAGCACAGTTCGGCCAATGATAAGTTTTTCCAATGCTTTCTGAATAATTACCTCTGTTTCCGCATCAAGAGAGGAGGTTGCCTCATCCAGAATCAGAATAGGTGGATTTTTAAGAAAGGCTCTGGCTAAAGATACTCTCTGCTTCTGACCACCGGAAAGCATAACACCCTTTTCTCCCACAAAAGTATCATACTTATCAGGTAAAGTTTGGATAAAATCATCAATGCTGGCATCGATAGCTGCCTTAACCACCTCATCACGACTTGCATCTGGCTTACCATACAAGATATTTTCTCCAATGGTGCCGGTAAATAAAAATACATCCTGCTGCACTAAACCGATATTTTTTCGTAGTGAATGCATGGTGATATCCCGGATATTGATTCCATCGATGAGAATTTCTCCGTCATCCACCTCGTAAAAGCGCGGGATTAAGTGACATAGGGTTGTTTTTCCTGCCCCCGAGGGCCCTACTAAAGCTAAAGTTTTACCGGCTTCAATAGTCAGGTTTATGCCTGATAAGACTACTTCTTCCTTTTTATAACTGAAGGAGACATTTTTAAATTCTATCTTGCCTGTGACATTATCAAGTTCAAGGGCGTTTTCCTTGTCTATAATTGAAGGCTTGATGGACATAATCTCTACCAGTCTTTCAAAACCACTTATACCTTCCTGCAGCTGTTCGGTAAAGTTGGTTAGCCTGCGTATGGGCTGCAGGAAAAAACTGATATACAGGAGATAGGCAACCAGATCACCAATGCTGATAATTTTCTGAAAAACTAAGAAGCCGCCCAGGCCAAGCGCTATAACGTCTAAAAAGCTGGTCAAAAACATAATAGTGGAATAAAACTCAGCCATCACCTTATAGGCCATCTCTCGTGACTGGTTAAATTCCTGATTACCCAAATCGAATTTCTCTAACTCAAATTCTTCATTGGTAAAAGCCTTAGCTACCCTTATCCCCGAGATACTATTTTCTAATTGAGCATTTACATTGGCAATCTTTTTTCTCACTATACGGTATACTGCGGTCATTTTCTTTCTTTTATAAAAGGTATACCACAGTAGTATGGCCAGAAAACTGTATAGAACCAAGGTAAGGCGCCATTCAATGCGTAAAAGTATAATAAAAGAGCCAATAATCATGATAGAAGATATAAATATATCCTCTGGACCATGATGAGCAAGTTCACCTATGTTATTAATATCATTTACTACCCTGGACATCAGGTGTCCGGTTTTTACATTGTCGAAATAATCTAAAGAAAGGGTTTGTAAATGACTGAATATATCGGTTCTCATGTCTCTTTCCATTCTGGTTCCCATGGCATGTCCCCAATAATTAACAATATAGTTGGCTATTGTTCTGATTATGGTAAGAATTACTAAAACCCCGATAAAGATGGAAAAAAGTCTGAATTTATTTTCCGGAATAATGTTGTTGATAAAATTCCTGGTTACCGCTGGAAATACTAAATCTATGGCTGAGATAATACTGGCGCTTAATAAATCTATAAAAAATATTCCTTTATAGGGCTTATAATAATGAATAAATTTCTTTAACATTTTTTTACTTTCACCTATCCTGCTCAATTCTTAACTTACTATTTATAGCAGACCAACAGTGTATTATACCATCAATCTTAGTCTGTTTAAATAGAAAAATGTGGTTCTATTCTAATAGCGGAGATAACAGCCATTTTATCATAGAAGATCTCAGGAAAACTTTTCTATAATCCTGATCTCGAATAGTTCAGGCCATAGTTTACCGGTAATAAACAAACGTTCTTTATCCTCATCATAAGCAATACCATTTAAAACATCGATGGCCTGCCTGCTATTTAATTTTACCGAGTCTACTACTTCTGCCAGGTCAAGAAAGTTAACAACCTCTCCCGAGTCCGGGTCAATAATGGCAATCTGAGTAGTCAGCCAGATATTGGCAAAAATTTTTCCCTTAATATATTCTAATTCATTTAGATTATAGAGCAGGTATAATCCGTAGTGTACTGAAATCTGTTTTACCTCTTCCATAGTAACAGGGTCTACAAAATGGATTGTTTGACTTCCATCACTGATAATGAGATTCGTCCCATCATGAGTAATTCCCCATCCCTCATATGGATATGAGAAGGTATCCAGCAGTTTAAAAGTCTTTAAATCATAGATAAATCCAGTTTGTTCCTTCCAGGTGAGTTGGTATATTCTATCTTTAAAAATAGTGATACCTTCACCAAAATAATCGTTATCAAGACAGTGATATTGTAATACACTTCCTGAGTCTAATTCTGTTTTCCTCAACTCAGAAGAGCCGTAAAGTCCGGTCCCTTCAAATAGATTTTCCTTTTGCCAGACTAAGCCCTGAGTAAAGGCAGTAGGGTCATGGGGGTAGGTATTAACAATCTCATAAGAAAGAAAAGAAGAAGCATTATTAGTTGTAGCATACAGGCTCTCCGGGCTGAAAACTGGTAAAAAGAAAATTAGTATGGTCCATAATAACCTTAATAAAAATTGACCAGTATTTCTCTTAATAAAAATTTTAGCATTGTTCATTTATGACCTGTTCAGATATCCGACTACCTTTTTTACCTCTAAGAGAAGAGCTATTCCCTTTTCGAGTTGACCTAAACTTAATTCTTTTTGAAGTGTCTCCCATAACTGATCAGTCTTGGCAGAATCAATTAAGACAAGTATAATTTCTTTTTCCGGCTCAATAGGTATGCCAAATATTTTTCCACATTCCTGCGCTCCAAAACCACGACCGGATAGAATGGTGCCACCCTGGGCTCCAGCTTCTCTGGCAATTTTCACAACTTCTACTGCAACTCCTTTATTAACGATAATCACCATTAACTCAAACACGGCATCTATTTTTGCCATCCTTTTCACACCCCTTTGAAATCAATTGCCTATTCTCTCTAACCTGTTAGTGCTAATTTTCCGAATATAATTCGACCTGAAAATGTTATTTGTAAGAATCATTAAAAAGGAAAAAGGATATTTTATTTTTGTTCAATCACTTCCATAAGGCCCCTGATATCAAGAATCGGTTCGGTAAATATGATACCTTTAACTTGTTCTCCGGAAAACAGGCTCCGGGATAATTCAAATATTACTTTTTCCACCAAATCATTCGGGGTTAAGATGATTACCAATTCCTGTTCAGGTACAATTTCTACACCAAATAAGGCAGTATCAACCACAGCACCGATACTTTTCCCATGTAAAATGGTTCCCCCCTTTACACCTGCCTGATACGCAATCTTCATCACTCTGTCAGCCATTCCCCTCTCAACAATAATATTCAGTTTTTGGAACAAATCCTTTCCGCTGACCGGCAGTATAGTACTGGTAATACCTTCTTTCTGCTCTGCCTCTTGTTCTGAGAATCCAACAATTTTCCGGACACTCCTGGTATACGCAATACCATGGCCTGGCCTGGTTAGCTGGAGTCCTCCCTCGAAATAATCCATCATTTCCTTTGCTTTATCACCATCGATTAAAAAACTGATTATCTCTTTTTTTACATCTTTGATTCCCAATAAGTTTAACACTGTACTCTTGACAGTTCCTCTTCCAATATTAATCAACCCGTCACAGAGACCTTTTTCTTTAGCCAACTGGATACATTTATGACTTTGCTCTTCAGTAAGAATTAAGGTCAATATCTGGATATTATCGCTTTTTAGAGTTTCCATTATTATCACACCCCCTATAATTAACCCAACCTAATCTAATGGCTGGAAACTTCAGTTTTAGAAATTTTGCGGGTTTTAGCTTGATAGAGTGCACCGAGCAGCTGAATGGCGATTACCGGGGTCATTGCAACTATCGCTATCATGCCAAACCCGTCTGCTACCAGATCAGCTGAAGGAACCTGATTAGCAATGCCCTGAATAAAAGCCAGAGAAAAGGTAGCAGTCATAGGGCCGGAGGCAACCCCTCCGGCATCAAAAGCTATTCCCACAAACAGATCAGGAACCAGATAGGCTAAAATCACCGCTATACCAAATCCGGGTAACAGATACATCCATAATTTAATATTGGGAATAAAGATTCGCAAAGCTGCCATAAATATAGATAACCCTACTGCGATGGAGAGAAATATAAAGACTAACATGCGATTGACTGAACCGCTGGTGACATCTTCGACCTGATTGGTTAAAACATGGACAGCCGGCTCTGCCAATACAGTGGTCAACCCTAATAGTAATGCTACCAACAAAACCGGAACAGGGGATTTTATGGCAGCAAGCCTTATTCCTATCTGTATGCCCACAGCCATAAATCCACCATTAACACCTAATAGAAACACTGCCAGCCCAAAAAAGGTAAGGACAACACCTCTGCTAATATCGATTACCTGGTTCTTTCTTTGCTTAAAGAAAAATAATTGAAATATAATATAGACAATGACAATTGGAAATAGAGAGAGAAATGATTCCAATGTATTGGGCCATAACTGGTATCGATACACATCCCATAGCCTGCTACCGGCAATGGTTTGCGCCGGTAGTGTGCCATTCATTTTATCTACACCAAAGATAAGACCGGTAATCAATACTCCCAGAATAGCGCCTGCTGAAGAAATACCGATTAAACCAAAATTGTCTGCTTCACTGACCTTGCTGGCAGCTTTCATTGACGATATACCTGCAGCCAGAGCAAGCATAAATGGAACTGTAATGGCTCCGGTCGTAGCCCCGGAGGCATCAAAGGCTATGGCAATAAAGTCAACAGAGGAGAAGAAAGAAAAAACTAAAATCAAACCATAGGCGGCCGTAAATACATATTTTAGGGGTATATCTTTTAAGATACGAAGCAATCCAAGTGTCATCATAATCCCTAAACCGACCGAGACAACAATAACCATCAAAATTGCCCCGAACTGGCCTGAAGTTACTCTACCTACCTGATAGGCTAAAATACGTAAGTCCGGCTCTGCATAGGAAATGAAAAATCCTAAAATAAGGCAGACTAAGCTGAACAACAGCAAACTTTTAGAATGCATTAACGTTTTACCAATACTACGTCCAATAGGGTCCAACCCCTGATCAATACCAAATAGAAAGACTGTTAAACCAATAATTACTAAAATTGAACCTAATAGAAAAGCCTGCAGCATAGCAGTATCTAAAGGAGTTATAGTAAAATGGAGTACTATTACTATCACGGTAATTGGTAAAACTGAGGCTAACACCTCTTTCAATTTAGCTTTTAAAGCACCCAATGCATCACCTCTGAGCAAATAATTTTAACATCAAATCTTAATTAATCTTTTTTAGAGAATTGTTCTCTTTTAACTGTTTTATTCTCTCAAGAAACTGTTCCATATTATATTTTTTTCTTAAAGTACTGTCATCCATATAACTAACTTTACCAAAAACAGGACGTTCTTTGTAAACATGTTCGTGCAGCCCAAAACACTGAGCAATTCCGGTATAACTATTAGGATCTCTGCCATCCAGTGCATATTTATTGTTAAGGTAGAGACAGTGCTGAAAAGCCTCCTGTGGAGTCAGACTCCATTCCAATATCTTTTTAGCCCAGTATCTGCGCATATTTCCATGCATCTTTCCAGTAATCATCATTTCCTGCTGTGCACCATTCCAATAAGGATCATGGGTGAGGACGTGCTCCAATTCAGCCAGCGAATAAACTATTTTTCTCTTATCCTGCCCGTGTTTTTCCAGGGTGTTCTGAGCCCACCTGGGCAGCCCCCTGAATTGGTCATAGTAGTCATTATAAAAAACATGATTTACCGCTAATTCTCTTTTTATAACTAATTCGTCTAAGTATACACGGTAGGCCTCAGATGGGGCTTCAGCTTTCATCTTAAGAGCAATATAAAGCGGAGAGATCTGTCCAAAATGAAGGTATGGACTCATGTGAGATAAAAAATCCTGAGAGGGATCATTTCTCAAAGTGCCAAAACGGTGTGCTTTTTCAGTGATAAATCTATTCAGCAGATCTTCCGCCCTGCTTTCCCCTCCTCGAAAAACAGGAGAGGGGGGTACCGAATTATCTATTGCTAATTGTCTTATACTATCTTTTATATCATCTATCCCAAAGGAGGTAAATTTAAAATCAAGAGAGGAACGCACAGAATCACTTTTTTCAACTGGCTTAAGATAATCTGCCAATAAACGCTGCATTTTTTTTCGGAATGAAGCTACATTAATCTCCTCTTTGCCTGAGGCACTTTCCACCGGAACTACTACATCAGTCTCCACCTGTACCAGAGGGCAAGGTAATTTCTGAGCGTATTTTTCTCTCCATTCAGTTTGAAAACGGAGGTATCCACAATCAGTGATAACCATTGCTGCCTCTTGAGCCAGGTAGGTCAGGTCAGGGTAACTATTTTTATTTTGATAACTAATTATCATTTTGATGCCCATCTTATTTAATTGTTGTTTTACCTCTTGCAACCCCTCTAACATAAAATAATAATGGCGCAAATTAGCATCAGGATAATTAGTATTTATTTCAAAATAGACTAAAAGCGGTAATGATCGTTTATTGGCAATTCTAAGAGCAGTTTCTAAAGCATGGTTATATTTCACGCGCTGAGAAGCCTGCATCCAGTAGACAAGGTATTTACCTTTTTGTTCTTTTTTATCATTAAGATAGGAAATTCGATCTTCCTGTATCACCCCTGGCTCACCTCCCCCCTGTCATTACATTATTATATTACAAAATATAAATATTTATTATTTAAAATCAAGATATCGAACAATTAAAATAAAAATTCTATTTTATTCTATCATAATTTTTCTATATTTAATCTATTGCTATTATTAAATAAACTTAACGCACCTTTTCTACTATTTCTTTGATAATTATTACTGCCTGGTGAGCTTCATTGCTGTTTATATGACGATTAGTTACCAGCCGAATCTGATAAGGTGACACAGGAGACACCAGTAACCCCTGCTCTTTTAATAATAACTCTAACCGGTCTGCTGTGATGTTTAGTGCGCTGATGTCTACATAAATCATATTGGTTTGCACAGTATTTAAATCTATCTCCAGACCATCTATTTTAATTAACTCCTCAGCAATATATCTGGCATTGCTATGGTCTTCAGCCAAGCGATCAACCATGGTATCTAATGCCACTATTCCTGCAGCTGCTATTACCCCGGCCTGCCTCATACCACCGCCTAACATCTTTCTTACTTTACGGGCCCTTTTGATAAAATTCTGATCACCAGCCAGTACAGATCCTACCGGGGCACTAAGGCCTTTGGAAAGGCAGAACATAACTGAATCAGCACTTTTAACCAATTCTTTTACCTTTACCCCTGATGCCACAGCGGCATTAAAGATACGCGCTCCATCAATATGCACCTTCCAACCTTCCTTATGAGCAAATTGACCAATCTCATCCATCAGAGAAGGAGGATAAATCGTTCCCCCTCCCCGGTTATGGGTATTTTCAATACAGAGTAAGGTAGCAGATGGAAAATGAATATTCTCAGGTCTTATTACTTTTTTAATCATATCAACATTCATAATTCCATGATTCCCTTGTACAAAACGGGGAGAAAGCCCGGCCAGTGCCGAAAACCCTCCCACTTCATAATAATAGGTATGGGACTCCGCCTCCAGAATGACCTCATCACCAGGGTGAGTATGGCTCATCAGGGCACATAAATTACCCATGGTTCCACTGGCCACAAATAGCGCTGACTCTTTCCCCATTCTTGCTGCTGCCATTTCTTCTAATCTATTTACTGTGGGGTCTTCCCCGAAAACATCATCACCCAGGGGAGCTCTCCTCATAGCCTCCAACATCTCCTCAGTAGGTAAAGTCTGTGTATCACTTCTTAAATTAATAACCATCTTTTTCTACTCCTTCCTCTTCCCCTTTAAATAGTGCAATTAAATAAGATATTCACCCTATCATACCTTAATATATTATAATTTTAAAAATAATTTTCTAATCTGGTCTTATCTTGCTTTTTTATTTCTATAATCAGTATTTTTTATTACTATGAACTACCTTTTTCCCAGTCACTACAAAGGAACTCTTCATTCCTCCGTCAACATGAAGAGCTTTCTCTTCCAATGTTATTACAACACATTTATGTCTTCTTTCTGCCATCGTTAGGAGCACAGCAACCCAGCGATCACATCCATTCATTCCTGCATCTTTTTCCTTCTATTAACTTGATACCCAAAATGCACAACGAGATTGTACAATCACATGAGCCTATGCTAAGAGATTTTTGGTTCTATATTTAATTTTTATTAAAGCTTTTGCGGGTTATAGAGGATGAGACTGCCACGCTTGCCTGAAAGGCAAGCTCGCAGTGACGAATTTGTTTTGCGTCTTGCATCTTGCGTATAAAATAAAATAAATACATTCTTTCCTGGTCATTGCGAGACAGCCCCTAAGCCCGAACTATAGGCTGTCGTGGCAATCACATTCAATTATTCCAACATCTTTAAAGGGGTATAACGTACATAAAGAAGTATACCGCATAATGTTAGACCATGTAGAAATTGTTTCTATGTATAATTTACCTCCACCCATGGGATTAATTTCATCAAGATATGGGATTAGATGATAATTATATGGTATAAAATACACTTTGTCCTCTACTTTGCTGTATTTTTGGCTTAAAAAGGTAATTATGACACAGCCTGATGTATATAGGTAAAGAAAAAAAAGATGTGGGTGATAGGGAATGAGACTGCCACGCCTGCCTGAAAGGCAAGCTCGCAGTGACGAATTTGTTTTGCGTCTTGCATCTTGCGTATAAAATAAAATAAATACATTCTTTCCTGGTCATTGCGAGACAGCCCCTAAGCCCGAACTTTAGGCTGTCGTGGCAATCACATTCAATTATTCCAACATCTTTAAAGAGGTATAACATTATACAACATACAAAATACTGTTTTTGACGCATGACCCGCAACGTAAGGCGCAAGACGAACCTAATACAGGCTCTGCAAGCTGAACATTTTCTCATCTAATTCTATATTCAGTTCAATCTTATTGATTATAAACTGTGTATAGGTATTCTTGCGTAATCTATTTTCCATAATAGATAGAGTTGGTAGCCATCGGCCATCTATCTCCTCTACCTTTTCTACTTCACTCACTTTGAGCAGACGTCCGCTCTGAGCATAGAGCTCCTCCTTTAAACCGACAAAACGCTCTTTATCTACCCAGGTTACCCTGCGATAATAAGATACTTTCCGGTCAGGTAGAGCGGTAGCTTCCAGGACATAACAGGGTCTATCACCGAAAGAATCATCCTCCAAAAGACTAAAAGCATATAACTCTGTCAGCTTATCTGATTCCATCATATCCTGATAGGAAAAATCACTTCCCATAAAGCCCTGTTCCAGCATGTGTCCGGATATTTTAACAATTTCTTCTGCATCGGGGAAAAACATCCAGAGATTATCATTCCTTTTTAAAAATTTACTTCCCCTATCAGCTGGATTGGTAAATTCCACCAGGGCATCTTTTTCCTGAGAATGTGATACCATAGTCTTTTCTATCTTTCTGCCTCCCTGGCTGATAATCATAGTTGCCTCCATTCGGGCTGAGTGAATATATTCATTATTGTCCCTCTTTTCCAT
>JAKPKS010000051.1 GCA_029553585.1 Candidatus Atribacteria bacterium
TGAGTGGTAGCGGGTAGATAAAAAAACATCAGGGCAAAACTCCAGAGAGTAAAACAACCTATTAAACCAGCACAAACTTTGTGTAATAAGCTTTGTGTATCTTTCCACAATAAAAAGAGCAGCAAACCGATGTATGTCAAAAAAGTAAAAAAATGAACCAACGGTAACATTTTACTATCCCTCATCCCTTAAAAAGGGATTCTAGAAGCATATTGGATTGTTATTTCTTTACTGGAAAGCTACCCAGTTAAAATATTTAATTCTGCTTAAATATTAACAAATTTGATAGCTAAAAACAAATTACAGCCAAGCTCAAATTTTTACACTACCTTAAACTCAGGTCAATAATCTTAATTAATACTGTTTTCAGGTCAGGATAGGTTTTTCCATTCTTTTAATACTGCAAGTACCGTATCAATATCGAGAGGGGTATGGTCAGCATTAACCTGAAAACGAATCTCTTCATCTCCGCGGGGAACCACCGGGAAATTCAGTCCGGTGGCTAATATACCATTCTCAATCAAGAATTTACCCAATTCTTTAGTTTTTTTGGTATCCCTGACCAGCAGGGGCACAATGGGATGGTCACTTTCAATTATTTCATAATCCAGCTCTTTCAAACCAGCTTCAAATCTTTTGGTCATCTTCCTGAGATGCTGCAGTATAGTCTGCCCCTCCTCACTATCTATTATGGTCAGTGCCTGGTAAGCCTCCGCTGCATCGGCTGCGGAGATGGGATTGGAGTAAATATAGAGGGGCGCACTCTCTCTTAAGTAGGTAACCACGGTTTGACTGGAGGCAGCATAACCGCCATTAACTCCAAATGCTTTTCCTAATGTACCAATCAGGATATCAACACCATCTGCCTGAGTATATTCCTCGGTCCCACGGCCGGTAGGGCCGAAACAACCTACTCCATGGGAATCATCTACCACAAAAATAATACCTTCAGAAAAGTTCTGCTCATAATCTTTGACCAATCTGGAAATTGCTTGAAGAGGTGCATTATCTCCTCTCATACTGAAAATACCATCTGTAATAATAATGATACGTTTGGCCTTTCCTATACTTTCCTTTAGCTCATCTTCCAATTCCTGCATATTAAGATGTTTATAAACAATTTTATCCAGTGGCCTGGAAAGTCGAATGGCATTGATGATACAGTTGTGATTCAGCTCATCACTGATAATGATAGTATCTGCAGTAATCAGGGGGGTTAAAACACCTAATACGGTGGCATAGGCAGAACTGAAGATGATGGCATCCTCCCGTTTATGGAAAGCAGCCAATTTCTGCTCTAATTGGCGATGAAGTTGGAGGGTGCCGCTGATAAAGCGGACTGCACCCGGTCCGGTACCGAATTGACGGGCAGCCTCCTCCCCGGCAGCTATCATCTCTTGCCGTAGTGATAAGCCCAGATAGGAATTGGAATTCATACGAATAAAAGGTTTACCTTCCCATCCTTTCAAAAAGTAACGGGGACCTTTCTCCCCTTCCGCTTTTTTAATTCCGGTAATAATATTCTCCCTGCCTTTCAGGCGACCTTCCTGTTCTAAACTATGCAGAGATTCCTGTAATACTTTTTCTAACCTTTTTAAACCCATAACCGGTATCCTCCTGTTTAAAATATTAACTCTATCGCTATTTCTACTTGTTTAGCTTCACCCTTAGTTTTTCAATCATATCTTGAGTCATTTTAGTAAGATTATATTCCGGTTGCCAGTCCCATTCTTTTCGGGCAACCTGATCATCCATACTGTTGGGCCAGGAATCGGCTATAGCCTGTTTTATCGGATCTATATTATAGCTTATGGTAAAGTCAGGAATCCATTTCCTGATTTCCTCTGCCAGTTCTTCAGGG
>JAKPKS010000074.1 GCA_029553585.1 Candidatus Atribacteria bacterium
TAATCTTTTCATATGGGGAATAATTTCCAGGATTCTGATACGCTCTTGCAGGCAAAAGCCAATTCGGGCAAACTGATAGGTAAGATAGTATTTGCGGGTTTCCAGATTATGTCCCACATATCCCAGAGATTTTAGAGTTCCCAGCAAGCGGTAAACTATTCCTTTGGAAAGGCAGGTTTCTTTCATTAATTCCGAGAGGGAGTATTCTATTTTCTCACCGGCTAATACTTCTATCAGAGAAAAAACCTGATTTACAGTATGAACCGGATATTTAAATTCTTGGGATGGTTTCATAGTTTTATTATATAAACCTTAAGTTTAAAACATAAACCAATTTATTGTAACACAGATTAAATGATTTGTCTTGTGGGAAATTAAAAATTGATAATCAATTAATATCCCCATAATAATTTCTCTTATTCTTTCAATTATTGTATCTTCTTCTCCGCAAGCTAACATATGGGGATTAATAGTGCAGATGATCATCCTGTAAATATAACTCAATTGCTCTTACGAAACCCATAATGGTTTCTTTGTCTAACTTCATAGGTCTGCCAATAGCATGGTGTGGATAGCCCTGTAATCGGCAAAGACTAATAATATCTTTTTTCCCTACCATTAAGCCAGAAGATTGAGGACCCTGAATATCTTTCCCGCCGCTAAATAAGACAACATCTGCGCCCATTGCAACAAATTTATGGAGATTTTCAATAGGAGGTAGTTCCGCTGCTGCATCGACTATTATCCGAATATTTTTGTTATATATAGTTAATTTTATTAGATGCAGGGATCTTATAGATTAAAATTGTACTCTTAATTTCTGACCCATGAGAACAGCTAACATAACTGCAGTTATAACTACAGAACCTTTCGTAATATATTGAAAATAATATGGTATATTTAACATAGTTAAAGCATTATTAAGCATACTTATCATGAAAGCTCCTACGAAAGATCCTGCTGCATTTGCTTCGCCTTCCCCAAACATTGTAGTGCCAAGAAATACAGTAGCAATAACATCTAATAAAAATTCTTCCCCTGCCAAGGGTTGACCAGAGTTTAATCTGGAAGTCATTATGACAGCTGCGATGGATACACTTAAACCTGATAATAAAAAAGTTATCATTCTATTTTTTTTAATATTTATCCCAGCGTACACCGAGGCAACCGGATTACCGCCAATGGCATATATTCGTCTACCTAATTTAGTTTTATGTAGAATGAATATAGTAATCATGACAAATGCTATCATTATTATTACTGGAAAAGGAATGATATTAATATACCCTCTACCAATAAATGTGAAAATTGCAGGTGGTTTTGTAATAAAAATTGGATTACCTTTGGTAAGTAGCATTTTTATGCCATAAGCAATCGATCCCACTGCAAAGGTACCAATAAAATCAGGTAGATTAATATAAGCTACCAGTGTTGCATTGATTAAACCAACAAAAAGTCCAATTGTCAGTGCAACAAGAAATGAAAGCCAAAAATTTGAAGTGCCGACTAAAACGATTGTAAATACCATGCTTACTAATCCGGTTACATTACCAATTGACATATCAAAACCGCCGGCTGCCATTACAAAAGTAAAGCCACAAGCAATAATCGTTAACATACTCATCTGTCTCAATAACATAAACAAGTTTTTAGTGGTACAAAAACTTTCTACTAATAATGAAAATACGGTAAACATAATGATTGTACCTATGACTGTTCCATATTTCCTTAGTACTTCAGGCCAGCATATCGACATAAACTTTTTATTATTTATCATTATCTCCCCCCAGCATTGCAATCATAATTTCGGTTTCTGTATTTTTTCTTGGATCAAATTCACTCACAATCTTACCATCTCTCATTACTAATATTCTGTCAGAAATATTCATTAATTCGGGTAAAAAAGAAGAAATAAAAATAATTCCTTTACCTTCATGAGATAGTTTATCTATTTGATGATATATATCATCCTTCGCCTTTATATCAATCCCCTTGGTAGGCTCATCAAATATCCCCAGAGAGAAATCCCCAGAAAGCCAGCGACCTATAACAACTTTTTGTTGATTTCCACCGCTTAAATATCTTACTATTTGAAAGGAGCCAGTTGTTTTAATCTTTAAATATTCAATTAACTTTTCAGCAATGTTTTTCTCAATTTTAAAATCTATCACATTTGACCTACACGATTGGTCAAGATAGGCAAGTGATATATTTTTTTCAATATTCATATTTAATACTAAGCCCTGCTCATGCCTTTCTTCGGGAACTAATGCTATTCCCTGCTTAACTGAACTATCCGGTTTTGGTTCATATCTCTTCTCGTTAATATAAAAATTTCCAGACTTAATAGAATCAATGCCAAATATTGCTCTGGCGAGTTCTGTCTTTCCTGAACCAACAATACCTGCTATTCCTAATACCTCACCTTTATAGACTTTCAAATTGATGTCTGTCAGTTTTGTATTAGTAAGCCCCTCAACCTTAAATACAGTTTTATCTTTATCAAAAACAGGTTTTCTATAAAAATCAACATAGCTTTTATGGCCGATCATTTGACTGATTATCATTCTAACGGTAGCATCTTCTCTGACCATTGTCCCCATATTTTCTCCATCCCTAAAAACAGTAATCCTATCAGATATTTCTAATACTTCATCAATATTATGAGAAATAAAAATTATGCCTATGTCTTGTTTTTTTAAATTCAGTATTACATCCAGCAATCTTTTCCTCTCACTACTTCCCAGGGTCGTCGTGGGTTCATCAAAAATAATAACTTTGCACTTACCTACCAGTACTTTACATACTTGTACAATTCTACGCATAGATGTATCTAGTTTATGAGCATATTCGGATAAATTTAATTCTACTCCCAGGGTATTTAACGCTTTTTTTGCAGCTTCAGCTGATTTTTTTTGGTCAAGTATGCTAATACCCATGACCTTTTTTTCTAATTCCTCACCAATAAAAATATTTTCCTGGACATTAAAAAATGGTATTAAATTTATTTCTTGATGAACTGTTCTTATGCCTAACTTTTCGCTTTCTTTAACATTATTGAGAAATACTTTGTCCCCACTAATGCTGATTTCACCTTTACTAGGGGGATAGACACCTGATAAGATCTTAATAAAAGTAGATTTACCTGCACCATTTTCTCCAACTATAGAATGGATCTCACCCTTTTTTAAGTTAAAATTAATACCATTTAGTACCCAAACTCCATTAAATTCTTTGCTTAAATTTTTTGTGCAAAGTATTTCTTCTTTTACATCAACGGAAGACATTGTTATCCTCTTTTTTTTAAAGATGTTTAAGCAAGGGGATGGAAGGAAAAAACTTACTTATTCCTTCCATCCCATTACATCTGTTTAACAGTTTTTGATATTAAAATATTTTTTAAAATTCTGAAAGCTCTTCAATGGTAACCAGATTTGCTGGAATATATTCATGTCTTCTGGGCAATTTTTCACCATTAAGTAGTTTAAACAGCATTCTTACAGCAGTACGAGCCATAGTATCAGGATCCTGGGCTACAGTTGCTTTAAATGGACTATTAGGTTTACTCATTTCTTCGTATGCCTGTGGATCACCATCAATACCTACAACAGAGATCTGATCCTGTAAGCCAGCTTCTCTGATAGCTTCTGCAGCTGCCACTCCTACCCCATCAAATGTCGCAAAAACACCTACTATATCCGGATTAGCTTGTAAAATAGCTTCCATTTTTGATATGGTATCCGGGAAGAAATCCGGCCACGCATAAGTAAATCCAGCGATAATTTCTACATCCTGATATTCAGTTATTACTGCTTGCAATTCTTTTCTTCTCATTCGAATCATCTGGCCTAAATCGTTATAAATTTCAACTACCTTGCCTGTACCGCCAATCCTGTGCATCAATTCGGTAGCAGCCATTGCTCCCATAACCCAGTTATTTGACTCTACTACAATATCAACAAAGTCAGCCGTACCTGAATCCATAGAGACAATTAGAATACCCGCTTTTTTTGCTTCTTCTAACGCCGGGGCTGCCATTTTTATATCGCCTTCCTGTATGATAATAGCATCAACACCCTGAGCAATATAATTTTCTATGGCATTAATTCTTTCGGGAACATTGTCGGTAACAGTTGCCACTGGGACTCCTCCCAATTTTGTAACTTCGTCAATCAAAGATTCCCTGCCTATTCGCGCAAAAAAGTTTGCCTGTCCAAAATTGTTTATCCCTACTGTAAAATCTTTAGCACTTCCAACTGCAAATACACCACTAATTATAGTCAGTAAAACAACTAAGCTTAATATTAATTTTCTTTTACTCATGTTTTTTACCTCTCTTTTTATAAATGTTTTGGGAAATTCTACTACTAAACAAAATAACTCGGTAAAACCATCACCTCCTGTTTTTTTAACATCATTGGTATAATTCAGAAATCATTGCCACCCTAAATTATATAAACACTTTTATGGTGTAGTTATATACTAAAAACAGAACAATAAATAATAAAAAATTCTTCACTTAAGTAAAAAAGAATTAACGTTCTACATAGGGAATATTTAATGCTTTACAACAGGATGTATCAACAAATACGTGAACCTGACCATCTTTTACAACATATTGTTCAAGATGTATTAAGGGTTTTGTTTTTCTAAGATCCATCAGCAAACTACCGCTGTAATAATCTGGGTTAAAAGAAGCGGCAACAATTTCTGAAATAATCAGTATATGGTCTCCTACTTCTTTTAAAAATTTAGTTCTACATTCAATAAATGCTCTTGCTTCAGTTATTCCCGGTGTTTTGATCTTTTCAGAATGAGCTGGAGCAAAATTTAGAATAACAAATTTATTATTTTCCCTATATTCATATGAAGCAGCAATTGCTCTTTCTGCAATGCTTATATCAATTAGATTACATACAAACTCACCCATTCTCTCAATATTTTTAAGAGAATCCTGTTTCTTTGGTTTGTTCAACAGCGCCAGGCTCATCATAGGGGGATATTGTGACACCGGGGTGCCCCAGCTAAATGGGGCAATATTTATACTATTATTTTCATTAAGTGTGGTTACCAGGAATGGCATACTTGGTTGTAAAAGAGTTATACTTTTATGCAGTTCGTCATTTTTAATTTTCTTAAACCCCATATAATTCTCCTTTTCCTTAGCCAATTTTACGATTCATTTGCTATGTAATTCTTCAAGTGGAGTATATTTTATATCCTGCCCATATCTTTTAGAACTAAAAGCAGCCAGACCATCACGATGCTTTAATGCGTCCCTTAATCTTTTATGACAGGGTGTTGCAACAAGTTTTAATATCAACCTTTCTTGTAACTCAATACTCATAATTCCCCGGCCTGTTTTTGGTTCAAGCATACATAATAAATCTGGGAAAACTATCTGCAGTTCACCGTTTTTCCAGCAAGCCATCGTTTCATTTTTTATGATCACCTCACAGAAACTACCATTATCTTCTTCTAAGCCACTTAATCTAATTCTAGTAAAGTAGAATCCTTCAACTTCTTCTTCAGTAATTTCTTTGACTTCTCCATGAAAAATATGGATTCCGGATACAAGTTCTCTGAACACTTGTACAGGGTCATCACTGTTATTACGGGCATCAATTATAGTTTTGCCTATTTCTATTGCTTTAGAAATAGTCCCCGGAATAACACTTTCTTTCAATTGTCTGCCGTTCATGGGATAGTGAGCATTTGACCCTAATCCTTCACTGCGCGAAATAACAAATCTGCCAACCTGGTCAGGGAAAACAGGATTTATAGCTTTTCTAACAATAACTATATTTCCTTCATAGTCAATTAGTGGCATTGGTGTTAAAGAGATACCATGGCCGATAAAAGAAGTCATCTGTGTTTCAGGAGCTGCTCTTCCTAATGCATCACCATTTATTACCGGGATCCCCTTTCTTGCTCCTAAAGAAAGTATGATAGGAGTATTTAACCCACCCATCTCAAAGGGAACTAAATAATTGATTTTTTTACCCAGCTCTTTTTCCATTTCTTCCAAAGCGATTTCTAATCCAAAATTTTCTTCCCAGTTTTCGAGTAATTTAACAAAATTAATTCTTTCTAAGGTCTTTACTGATCCCATAATTCCACCACTTACTACTAAGCTATTATCCTCAATCTCATCAGGATCAATGATATTATATTCCCTGCCTTTTCTAAAATCATTTAACATTATTTCTCTTCCCCAGGCAGGAGAGCCACCTCCACCTGTACCAAGAATGGCCAAACCTTCCAAAAGAGCTTCCCGATCTTCCATATTTATTTTTTTCATTACCATATTATTTTCCACTCCCTTACTAAATGAGTACAACTTGATTTTAAAAGATTATAGTTTTTCTTTTCCCCTAAACTCCTCAACTATAAAACCCAAATCCAATTTTTCTAACACTTTCCTTGTCGGCCAGCTGGTTTTTAAGTCCCAGCCATGGAGTTTATAATATTCATCAAGCATTTCGTCCAATTCTTTTTGTGAAGTGACTATGAAATCCCTGCCCTCTCTGTCTTTAACCCCTTCATTCATTATCCTCCAGGGTAATGTATCTTCGCTTCTTGTAGCTCCGCAACGAACATTATAGGCTTTCTCCAAGGTTATTATTCTTCTTCCTGCTTCCATCAGTTCTTCTTCTGAAACATCTTCACCTATAGCTATAGACCACATTTCAGCCATCATCTTCGGCGTTAAACCATAGAGTGCTGTATTGGTAAAGACACAAAATCCCAGGGCATCACTAGCTGCATAACAATCTTCATGCCAACGGACAATTGCTGCTCTTTTAACAGTTGTAGTTGGTCCTATGAATTTATCGCTACCCATAATTCTCTTAATTAATTCCCTTCCTTCCTCACTTAAACCAAGTTCTGCAAAAGTCTCGGTATGTAGGTGGTCAGCCCCTCTGGGATTGACTGCAAAAGCAAGGGCATAGCCTTTAGCCACACGAGTATCAACACAGGATTGTTCTAATCCTTTGGCTTCTATAGCCCACTTCCAAGAATCGCTTCCTACTTTTTGAGCAGCTCGCCTTACTCCTTGAGCTAAAATATCACCAAAACCATCACGATATGCAATTTTTTCAATCATCTGTACAACTGCTTCCCCATTTCCAAATTTCAATTCAATTCCACCTGTATCTTTTTTCGAAATAATTCCTTTTTCGTAACATTCCATTGCCCACTGAATAACACTACCAGTAGAAATGGTATCAAGCCCATAAATATTACATAGTTCATTTGCCTTAACAATTGCATCAAAATCATTCACTTCTGGACCAATTCCAAAAGAAGAAATTGTTTCTAACTCCGGCCCTCCGGCAAACCCATCATATTTATGCCCTAATGTTTTGGTAAAACGGTGACAACCAATAATACAGGAGTAACAGGCAGTGCTCTTTGTTAATCTGCCACTCTCCAATAAAACCTCACCACTTATTTTTTCTGCATCTATAAATCTCGAATGTTGAAAATTTCTTGATGGATAACAATCTATATTAGTCAATGATATAACACTTCCTGCTGTACCATATCTTGAAAGTCCTTTAAATCCTGAATCATTCCTGATTGACTTTCTGGCAATTGTTGCTAATTCTTTAATTTTTTCATTTTTATTGAGTTCTATCTTCTTATTTCCTTTAACTGCAATAGCTTTAAGATTTTTTGAACCCATTACCGCTCCAATACCACCTCTTGCTGCAGCACTATAGGTAGAAAACATAACAGACGAAATCAAAACCAAATTTTCACCAGCAGGCCCGATTGTTGCTAATTCAACACTACTATCATTAATTTCTTCTTGGATAAGCCGGTTTGTTTCCCTGACATCTTTACCCCAGAATAAAGTTGCATCTTTAAAATAAACCTTATCATTATTAATATAAATATAAATAGGACTATCTGCTTTACCATGAATTACCAGATAACCATAACCTGTAAATTTAAGTTCAGCTCCCCATTTTCCACCCACATTGGATTTAAAATACATATTAGTAGCCGGGCTTTTAAAAGTAACTGTTGTTCTCCCTGAGCATGGTAATATTGAGCCGGTAAACCCGCCAGTACTAAATATTAAAACATTGTTGTTTCCCAATGGGTCAGTCTTTTCATCCGTTAAATCCCACAGCAGTTTTGCAGCTAATCCTCTACCTGGAAGAAATTTCATCCAGTCTTCTCTTTTTATCTCTTCAATCCAAGTTTTTTTATTATTTAAATCTATATGTAGCACTTTCCCTAGAAAATCCATAATGTTGCAACCTCCCTTTTATAATCTCAAATAGGTGTTGTTAATGTAGTTCATTAGATATCTTTTCTAATAAAGGTAAATAATGGGTTTGTCTGGTAAAATAGGTCTTATTTTGATATATTCCACTTTTTATGATTACTGAAATTTCCACAGCTCTTAAAGCCATTTTTTCAGCTGCTTTTACTGCCACACATGTATCAAAAACACCTTCATTAAAACTCTCTTTTAGTGCACTTCGTTTACCATTGTTGCCAGTCCAGCCGGAAACACCAATATAGGATTCCCACATATCACCGGTAACCGGAATACATTGCATTAACAGAGCATGATTTATCAGATCTGTAATGGCATGCTCCTGCCCGGAAAACAGATGGATCCCTTGAGAAATAGAGCCAATTACTTTCAATAATTTGGGCAGTGTATCTGTTTCTTCTTTTTTAAAAATATCTTTAAATGTCGAAAAAAGGCTATTACCTAAACGGTCTACAAAGCATTTAAGTTGACCTGGCATACTCATGTGGTAGACAGGGATGGAATATAAAATTACATCTGCGCTCAGCCACTTTTCTTTTAGTTCTGAGAAATCATCATTATGTATACACTTCCCAGCGTTTCGTGCACAATATTCACAGGCTATACAAGGTTTAAATTCTTTATTATGAAAAGAATATAATTCAGTTGAAATATCAAAACTATTCAATTTACTGACATAATTAAGAGCTTTTTTTAATAAAAACTCACTATTACCTTTACGAGGACTACCACATATTCCCAGTATATTTATTCTCATGTTTATTTTTACCTAAATAATTAAATTTTTTAAAATATCTAAAAGTGTACTGGTAACAATTTTACAACAATTTAAACTCGCTTGATTAAAATATAGTTCTGTTAGAGTCTTCGTGCACCTGATGATAATCAATTAATATTCCTCGTAATAATTTCTCTTATTCTTTCAATTATTGTATCTTCTTCTCCGCAAGCTAACATATGGGGATTAATAATCAGGTATTTTTTTTCAACAACAGTCGCAATGCGTGGGTTACCTGCATATAATTTTCCCGCAATATCTTCTTTGGTCAATCCTAAAGCTTGCTCATCGAAATTGACATAAATTCGAGGAATAGTAGCTGGTTGAGTTAAGGGTTGTGTAGGATATCCTGAAAATACTTGAATATGAGGGATATCGCTTAATCCTTTTAATAAATAATTTACCTGTTCCTCCCATTTTTTTGCTCTCTGCAGATGATCATCCTGTAAATATAACTCAATTGCTCTTACGAAACCCATAATGGTTTCTTTGTCTAACTTCATAGGTCTGCCAATAGCATGGTGTGGATAGCCCTGTAATCGGCAAAGACTAATAA
>JAKPKS010000075.1 GCA_029553585.1 Candidatus Atribacteria bacterium
TCCCTAATCAGGTCAACAACTGTTTAGGATTCCCGGCTCTCTTCAAAGGAGCCCTTCAGGTTCGGGCAAGTGAAATCAATGAGGAGATGAAGTTAGCAGCAGCCTATGCTATTGCCTCAGTTATCCCTGATGATGAGTTAAATGAAACCAACATCATTCCCAATGTCTTCCATCCTGAGGTAATGAAGAAAGAGGCGGAAGCAGTGGCACAAGCTGCCCGTGATACTGGGGTGGCAAGGATATAGACAATATAGTTTTGATTTAACAATTCATCCCCATCCGTAAGGGTGGGGATGAGAACCTTTATCCATAAATCAATACTGGAACTATTCTATAATAATTATTTTCATACAATTTTAACATTAGTTTTTTGGGAAATTAATATTTTAAAATAAATTTTAATAGCTTTAGTATTGCTAGAGTAATAATAAAAAAGGAGATATGAAAGATGGCAAATTATCGTATTGAAGAAGATTTATTGGGGAAGAGAGAAGTTCCCGAAAATGTTTACTATGGTGTACAAACCCTGAGAGCTATGGAAAATTTTCACTTAACTGGTTATAAGATAGATAAAGACTTTATCAAAGCCTTAGGGATTGTTAAAAAAGCGGCAGCCCAGGCAAATATGGAGGTTGGCCTTCTGGATGAAAAACGGGCTAAAGCCATCATGGATGCCTCCCAGGAAGTAATAGATGGAAAACTGAATGATGAATTTGTGTTAGACCCGATTCAGGGTGGAGCCGGAACTTCCAATAATATGAATGCCAATGAGGTAATAGCAAACCGGGCTATAGAGTTATATGGGGAAGGTAACAAAGGTGATAGTAAGGTAATATCATCATTAACCCATGTAAATATGTCCCAGTCTACTAATGATGCAGTTCCCACTGCCATTAAAATTACATTACTAATGAAATCTAAAGCGCTCTTGGAAGCTACTGACGAGTTGGAAGCATCTTTCCGAAAGAAAGCCAAAGAGTTTGATCATGTCTTAAAAATGGGTAGAACTCATTTACAGGATGCTATACCGATAAGATTGGGGCAAGAGTTTTTAGCTCATGCCAATGCTATTAAAAGATGCCGCAATAGGATAGTCCAGGCTATAGAAGGCTTGAAAGAAATTAATATGGGGGCTACTGCTGTAGGGACCTGTCTTAATGCTGAACCTGAGTACATTAAAAGGGTGGGTACAATATTAAGTGATATTTCAGGATTTGATTTAGCGATAGCAGATGATTTAGTGGATGCAACCCAGCATACTGATGCTTATATTGAGGCATCGTCTGCTATTAAAGCCTTAGGGGTAGTGTTATCTAAAATAGCCAATGATTTTAGATTGATGGCTTCTGGTCCCAGGGCGGGTATTTATGAAATAAGATTACCTGAAGTTCAGCCAGGTTCTTCCATTATGCCTGGAAAGGTAAACCCGGTTATTTTGGAGGCGACCAATCAATCTGTATTCCAGATAATGGGTAATGATCTGACCATAAACTTGGCGGCTGAGGCAGGCCAGTTAGAATTGAATGTGATGGAGCCGGTATTAGCCTTTAATCTGATGCAGAGTTTTGATCTGATGACCAATGCGCAGAATATGCTTAGAGAAAAATGTATTGATGGCATTACAGCCAATGAAGAGAGATGTAAAGAGTTAGTAGAAAATAGCATTGGTATAATAACTGCCTTGAATCCCCATATTGGTTATGAAACCACCTGTATGGTAGCCAGGGAGGTTTTTTTAAAGGAAAAGAGTGTCAGAGAAGTGGTTTTAGAGCATAAAATAATGGATGAAGAAAAATTAAATAAGATACTGGATCCCTATGAAATGACCAAAGCTGGAATTGCCGGAAAAGAACTGTTAAGACATTAATAAAATAATAGGATAAGCTTCAAATAATAATAGAGTATCAGGTAGGAAGGAAACAATTTGAGAATAAAAAGAAATGAAAGATTGTGCTATTATTGTAAATCCTGTCAATTAGCCTGTTCATTTCATCATACAGGTACCTTCTGGCCGGACAAAAGTAGCATCAGTGTATATCGCAATCCCGTAAACGGTGAAACAGAATGGAGAATTGATTCCACTTGTGACCAATGTTCTTCAGAAAAAACTCCTTTATGTGTAAAATACTGTACTTATGGAGCACTTGAGGTAGCAGATGAGTGAGAGAAAGGACTATACTATGAATGAGCAGAAAAGTATTAAAGGGTGTTTGGCAGGTAAAATCCTATGGGTAGATTTATCGAAAGACAAATTTTGGTGTGAAGATACCGAAAATTATGCCCTGAAGACTATGGGTGGGAGAGGAATCAACTCACTAATTATGCTAGAGAGGATTCAGGATAATACCAAATGGACTGATCCAGAAAACCTCCTCTGTTTTGGTGTGGGAAGCATGGTTGGAACAATGGCTCCCGGTGCCTGTCGGGTAGACATCTCTACAATTAATGTATTTAGTGGAGGGAAAGGCTCAGCAAATGTAGGAGGATTTTGGGGCCCTGAATTAAAATATGCCGGCTATGATAATCTTATCATTATCGGTAAAGCGAAGAATCCTGTCTACTTGTATATCAACGATGATGATATACAAATACGGAGTGCAGAAAATTTATGGGGCAAAGATACCTTCCAAACAGAAGAAATGTTAAGAGCAGAACTCAGAGATAAGCATATTAAAATTGCTACCATTGGCCCTGCAGGGGAAAATAGGGTAAAAGGCTCGGCAATTATAGTGGATACAGCAAAAGCTGCTGGTGGTTCTGGAGTTGGATGTGTAATGGGGGATAAACGACTAAAAGCTATAGTTGTTCGAGGACATGGAAAATTGAATGTTGCCGAGCCAGAAAAGTTTATGGCTGTTATAGCAGAATACAACATGAAGTGTATTAAACAAGAGGGTACTGCCCTTATAAGAAAGGCCCCTTTAAATTTTTATGCAAATCCTGAATGGGAAGGGTGGAATACAAATATAGTTGCTAAAAACGGTCAGGATGATCAGTGGGAATATGAAAAGAGAATTAGATTGATGAATCCTCAGACTGGGGTTCCTAATATGGTAAAAAGAATAAGGGCATGTTATCAATGTCCAACTGGATGTATGCCCTTTATGGAAATAGACAAGGGGGAGTATAAAGGAACTAAAGGAGAAGGATTTTGGATTAATACCATTATGGGGCATGCTTGCCGAGTTGATGTTTCTGAGCCCAGGGCTGTGGTAGAGTCATGGATACTAACTAACAAATTAGGGCTAGATGGAGATTTTGCAGCATCAGTAATTTCCTGGGCATTTGAATTATACGAAAAAGGTATTATAACAAAAGATGATACCGATGGACTGGAACTAAATTGGAGTAACAGCGAAGCTTTTATAGAAATGTTAAAAAGGTTAGCCTATCGAAAGGATATTGGAAATTTGTTAGCTGATGGATTGACAGAAGCTGCTGCAAAAATTGGTAGAAGCTCTGAAGACTATATTATACAGGTAAAAGGACAGCCTTCAATAGAACCTTTTCGTGTTCCTAAAGCCTGGGCATTGGCAGTATCTACTTCTCCTGTTGCCGGAAGACACCTTAGAGGTGCAACCATGGGCAATACAAGATACGGTCCTAAACCACGCGTAGGTAGTTTTAATGTGATTGATTATGAAAACCAAGCTAACGGAGTTTATTGGCAGGGGAAAACCAAAGAAATTGAAGATAACCTGGGTATATGCAATTATGTGGGAACATGGTCTGGAGCCAATTTTCTTGATATATCTGATTTTGTTCAGTTAATAAATTATGGTATGGGATTAGACGTTACCGAGGAAAACCTGATGGATTACTATGCCCCTATTGGTAGAAACATGGAAAAGGCATTTAATGGATTACATACCAATATGTCCCGGGATGATGATATGCCCCCTAAAAGATTTTTGTTAGAAGAGGTTAAATCAGGACCATACAAAGGATTTAAAATTGATGAAGACCAATACAATAATATGTTGGATGAATACTATAACCTTTGGGAATGGGATGTTAAAACAGGCAGACAAACCAAAACATTATTGGAGAGATTAGGAATGAAAGAAATTGCTGACAGACTGGCAAAAAAAGGAAAGATAGTGAAGAAATAATCGAGATATATAAAATAAATAAATATTAATCTTATAGGGAGGGTTGGTTTATTGAAAATATTATGTATTAATCCAAATAGCTCTAGGGAAGTTACAGAGGGAATCAAAAAAACTTGCGAAAAATATTCCTTAACAGGAACTTTAATTGAAGTTAAACAAATTGATGAAGCTCCTTCAGGAATTGAGGGTTACTTAGATGCGGCTATTGCTGAAAGATATATATTAGAGAAATTCAAGGATTGGGAACAGCAGTACGATGGTTTTATAATTGCCTGTCATAGTGATATTGCTATAGATCTTTTAAGAGAGTTAACCGCAAAACCTGTTATTGGAATAGGAGAGGCATCTATGTTATATTCCTTGCCTTTGGGGCATAAGTTTAGCATTTTGTCATTAAAAAGAAAAAAGATACCACAAAAAGAAGATTTAGTCAAAAAATATGGTTTGGAAAACCGTTGTGCATCAATCCGTTCAACCGGGCTAGGGGTAGTTGCAACCGAGAAAGATAAAAGAGAAAAGTTGCTTAAAGAAGGAATGGCAGCGGTAATAGAAGATGGTGCCGAAGTTATAATCCTTGGATGTGCCGGAATGGCTGGCTTAGATAAAGAAATTGAACAAGCTGTAAAAGTTCCAGTTATTGATGGAGTACCATGTGCTTTGATGATAATAGAATCATTAATCAGGTATAGAGCTAATACTAGTAAAGCAGCAAAATACAGTTAAAACTAATATATTGTTTATTTAAATGATAAAGGTACATAAAATTCCAACGGCATATAAAAATAAAAATAATAAAAATATTTTTGAAACTACAGGAGGACAAACAATGGAACAATATGATCTGGCTATTAATTATGGTGATGTGTTTTTAAATGGACAATTGGTGAATTGTAATATTGGCATCAAAGATGAAAAAATTGCCACATTGAGTAAGGAAGTTTTACGAGCAGAAAAAATTATCGATGCCAAAGGAAAAATGGTTTTACCCGGGACAGTGGATCCTCATGTCCATATCAGGGCCCCGGGCAATGAATATAGGGAAACTTTCCTTACCGGAACAGAAGAAGCTGCCTTGGGAGGAGTAACTACTGTTCTTGAGATGCCTATTTCATCTCCTCCACCTTATTCGCCAGAAATTGTTCAAAATAGAATGTCCATTGCAGCAAAGGAAGCAGTGGTGGATGTAGCCTTTTTTGGAGCAGCCGGGATTGACCAGAAAGATAGTGTTATTCCCTGCTCCCAGTCAGGTATAGTTGCCTTTAAAACCTTCTTACATGAGGCTCCGGAAGGAAGAGAGAAAGAATTTATTGGGCTAACTGCTCCTGATACCGGTGACCAGTATGAATTGATGGAGATATTGGCTAAAACAGGCCTTATCACTGCCTTTCATGCTGAAAACAATGATATGATTAAGAAGAACATTGCCCGACTAAGAAAAGAAGGAAAGACCTCTCCCATCTATCATGAAAGGTCCCGTCCTCCTGTTACTGAAATCGAAACTACTGCCAAAGTATTGCTTTTTGCTGAAAAGACCGGGGCAAAAGTGGAAATAGCACATATCAGTACACCTGAGGCAGCTGAATTAGTTAAAGAAGCCAAGGAAAAAGGAGTCCCTGCAATTGCGGAAACCTGTCCTCATTATCTATTTTTAAATGAGCAGGCCTTAATAGAGCATGGCGCTTTTGCTAAATGTAACCCTCCCGTACGGAGTGAAGCAGAGCGGGAGAAAATGTGGGAGTATTTAACGAGGGGTTATTTTGACATAGTAGGTAGTGACCATGCTCCATACACCAAAGAGGAAAAAGAAAAAGGTAATGGTGATATTTTCGTGCCTCCTGCTGGTTTCCCTGGGCTTTCCACCAGACTCCCCTTAATGTTTACCGCTGTTAAGGAAGGGAAGCTTAAGCTTGCTATGATGGTACAGCTTATCTGTGAAAATCCAGCTCGTATTTTTGGTTTATATCCACAGAAGGGCGTTATCTTACCTGGCTCTGATGCCGACCTGGTTATCATTGACCCTGATAAAAAAGGTAAAATAGACAAAGATAAGATGTTTACTAAATGTAAGGACAGTGCTCTCGTTTATGATGGATGGGAAGTTTATGGGCAACCTGAACAGACCATTGTGCGTGGAATAGTTGTCTATGAACATGGTCAAATCAAAGCCAATCCCGGATTTGGAAAAATCCTTAAAATAGAAAAGTAAATTACTTTCCAGGAAAGAATGAATTAACATATTTAGTTTGATAAAAACTTAAAAAGGTTGATTTTTAGATAGCCATATACAGCTTGCTAAATAATCAACCTTTTCTTTTTTTGGGAGAGAGGACAACTGCTATTCCAAATCCTACAGAGGATACTATAGCGATAGAGGAGCCTACCGGGAAATCGAGGAAAAAAGAGAGCAAGAGGCCGGTAAGTGAAAATAGTATGCCAAAGAGGGGAGAGAAGAGTAATATCTTTTTAAAATCATAGAAAAATTGATATGCTGCTGAGGCTGGATTGACAATCAGGGCAAAGATAAGCAACCCTCCTACCAGCTTCAAAGATACCGCTACGGTAATCCCGGTAAGAAAAAGAATGAGATAATAAAATGGTTTGGTAGGGATGCCGGATGCTTCTGCCATCTTACGGTCAAACATTATGGCATGAAATTCTTTAAAAAATAGAGTTACCAGTATGATAATGCTAAAGGTAAGAATAGCCAAGCGTAAGATATCCAAATAGCTGATACCCAGGATACTACCCCAGAGTATACTCATAGCGGTGGTGCTCATAGCTGAATCAGGAATAAAATTGAGAAAAGTTAAACCCAGAGCCATAGTCAAAGAAAACAGGATCCCCAGAATTATTTCCGGCTGTAATCTGGATTGGTCAGTCAGAGGTCCTAAAATAAAGGCAACTAGAATTGAGAAAGCTAAAGCAATCCAGAGAGGCGGAAGGTCCAGTGCCAGGCCTAAAGCAGAGCCGGCAAAGGCAGCATGTGACATACAAAAGCCCAGAGAGGTCAGTTTCATTCGAACAATAAAGGTACCTATCAGAGAACAGACTACACCAGCCAGGCAGGTACCTGATAAAATAATAATAAGAGTTTTTAGTGGTAGTATAGTAAAAATAGACATCTTTAACCCTCTCTGGTTCCAATAGTAAGAAGTTCTTCTGTCAAAACCTGATCAGGGGAGCCATCTTTAGTTATTCTGCCTTCTTCTAAATAGATTATACGATTGCATCTCTCAGGGATCATATTCAGATCATGCATAACCATCAAGGTAGTCCAGCCCTTCTCATCATGAGCCCGAGAAAACAATTTAATAGCCTGATGAGTAGTACGAAAATCCAGATTACTGAAAGGTTCATCAAGAAGAAGAAGAACAGGTTGTTTAGCTAAAACCCGTGCTAACATTACTTTTTGCAGTTGCCCGCCCGAGAGTTTTCCGATAGGACGACATTTCAAATCCTCAATTCCCATAAATCTCAAACTTTCTTCCAGCAAATTATAGTCTTTTTGGGATATTTTTTTTAATAAGCCAACCCGACCATAGCGTCCCATAAGAACAATATCTTTGACCAAAAAAGGAGAAAGGGGATCTACGGTAAATTCTTGAGGAACATAACCAATCTGTTTTCTCAAATAAACTCCATTTTTTTGGATATCATATCCCATAATAATGATTTGTCCGGAAGTATGTGGTAGTAAACCATTCAGGGTTTCCAGCAGAGTTGTTTTTCCAGCACCATTTGGCCCGATAATACAAACAAAATCTCCCTGATTGATGGAAAAAGTAATATCGAAAAGAGCGGGAATCTTCTCACCCTCATAGACTGTATTAGCTTTGTAGGTTTCAATTATATTAAGGTGTTTCATTTGTTACACTATAATCAAATAATTCACGGTCACCCATTTTGAGAATTTTTTCAGCAAGATTCTCATCGGTGTTTTTCTTGAAATCCATAAGCTGATATATTTCCGGTTTTATAGTAACTGTGATTGTTTTTTGTTCTGATTTGATGGTGACTTTAATAGGTACAGGATTGTTCTTTACCTTAATATTTCCTTTTCCCATAGTACATCCAGTCGATATTTGTAATCCATCGATCAGACAGGACATTGGGGTGCGGTATTCCAGTTCTACCTCAGTAGAGAGGCCAAAATAACCCTTAGCGTCTAACTGGTCTAAGGCAAGCAGACCCATTCTGATACCTAAATTGAGATATGGTCCGGAATGTCCATGCAGTTTAATACCGCGTTCTACCATATCTTTAATATTATCACGTTCCACAGTAAGTTTAATCATTTATTCTGTCACCCCTATTGCTTGAAATATTTGTTCAGCATTGTAAATCAACATATCAACAAGACTTTCTGTCTGTGGTATAAGGCCAGGGAAATTGGTCAGAATAGCGTGTTTGGCATTCAGGTCTGAAGCCAGTCTTGCCCCCAGATCAGTACCACTTTGCAGATTATCAACAACAAGGCCAACACTTTCTTTTTTACCTGTTAGAAGGAGTTCTAAAAATTTTCTGGTGGAAACTGTTTCTGGCGAAGGAAAAGTGGCAACTATTTCCAGGCCTAACCATTGAACAAAGGGTGCCTGGTGTGTACTGGCAATAACCTTTAACTGATCAGCATTTAACCTGGCAATCTTAGTTTTCAGTTCCTCAGATTTCATATTAATGGTTTGAATAAGCACTTCCTTATTGACGGTAAATTGTTGCTCATATTGAGGGAATTGTTTGATTAAGGTCAGGGCAATCTGATCAATCTTTTCAATAGCGCTGGGAGGATTATTCCAGGGGCCACCTAAAATCAGCCGTTCTATATCGGTATGGTCGGCGGAAATAAGCAGATTTTCAATCCATGGTTCAAAATTGTGGGATATTAAAACTTTGGCTTCCCGAACTGCCTGTAACTGGGATGGTTTTATATCAAAATGCGCCGGACACATGCCAGCTGGAGCGATGGTAGTTATGTCCAATAATCCTTGTGCTATTCCTGCGGTAAAGTTTGCCAGAACTGAAGTGGTACAGACCACAGCTGGGGTGTCAGTACCTGTTTGGGCTGCAAAGCTAAAAGTATTCAAAACACAAAATAATACAACAATAAAAGTAACCTTAATAAATTTTTTTCTCATACCTTTCTCCTTATTGATAGTTTGTGTTACGAAAATGATAATTGTAACACTTCAAACATGTTAATGTTATCATAATAATGGTAAATGTCAAGGCAATTAAAAAAGTTTTCTAAAATTGCCTGGTCAGACTGAAGTAATGGTTAGACCAAAAATGTTATAATATTATAGAGTATTAATTACCATATCTGCCTTACTTAAAAGTTGGTTTAATAAATATTAAATATCAATCGTGCTTGGCAGGTTTTAAATAATAATAACAAAATTAAGAATAATAAGTTCCTTGATGGGAAAGGGTTCCTGCATTGCAGTATAGAGCCAACTGTAGTTATTAGATGTTCATTAATTTAGTTGAAATAATATTGTGATTGTAATAAAATTAAAATAGTTAGAAGAAAATATAATAGACTGTCTAAGAAATTAGATAAGAATATGATGCCACCATTATCATTATCAGAATATCTAGACCTATTAAAACAAAGATATCAGTTGAATTATAATGTGGAAATAAATAAGCTTATTCAGGATGTGAATGTTGATATCTTTGCGCTTTCAGTCATAGAACACTATCGCAACGTGATCTCCAAAAAAATACAAATTGATCGTTATGAAGAAAGAGAGATCATCCTAGTAAAAGGGTATGAGAGTTTTGTAAAAGGCGGGGAGGTGAACGATTTTTTTCGATTCTTAACCAGAGCTGCCCAGGAATTGGTCATACCTTCTTTAGATATAATGTCTCACCTCATTGATGGAATAATAGTTTCTGCCCAGGGTTTTTCTCAGGAGGCTATCTCTGCTGCCCAAAAATATAAATACAGCAGGACTTTTTTCCTGGGAATAAAAGGATGGTGCGATATTCGTCTGCTATTGGTTGATCTAAAAAATAGTACCGTTTTTTGTAATGCCAAAGGCAAAGAGATTGTACAGGTCTATTCTTTCACTCAGAGACAGGAGGTGGTAAAAAACAATAAATAATTTTTTAATCTGAATATCTTTCTGTTTTTTTTCGCCGGGAAATCAACCTATTAGAATTACCAAAAACGATTCATTTCAAAATTTATTAATTATATTATTTGATTAATTTATTTCCCAATTTTTAAAATTGTGTTATTACCTGGATAGGTGAACAATTTGAAGGAGGATTTTAATGAATCTTTTAACCATATTGGTTGTAGCTATCATCATTTATATTGTTGCTTATAAAGTTTATGGAAATTATTTAGATAAAGTAGCGGGTATTGATGAAAAAACCAAAACACCGGCACACGCCATGAATGATGGAGTGGATTATGTACCTGCCAAAGCCCCGGTGCTTTTAGGGCACCACTTTGCTTCTATTGCTGGTGCCGGACCGATTACCGGCCCTATTGCGGCTATAGTGTTTGGCTGGCTGCCCTGTTTCCTCTGGATTGTATTGGGCTGTGTTTTTATAGGAGGGGTACATGATTATTTTGGCTTGATTGCCTCAGTTCGTCATAAAGGTAAATCCATAGGTGAGGTTATTGGGAGTTATGTAGGTAAAAAAGCCCGGACCTGGTTTTTGTTATTTGCCTGGTTGACCCTGGTTCTAGTAGTTGCTGTATTTGCCATCCTGACTGCCCAGGGCTTTGCTGCCAATGCCTCAGTTGCTACAGCAGGGTTTTTAATTTTACTTATTGCAATGGGCATGGGTTTTGCTCTTTATCGGGCTAACATGAGTCTGTCACTGGTTACCATTATCGGGGTAATTTTACTATTTGTTTCTATCTGGATAGGTATTGCTGCTCCATTCTTATATTTTAACCAGCTTACCTGGACCTGGATCTTAATTGTCTATATCTTTTTTGCCTCAACTCTGCCGGTCTGGATGATGTTGCAACCCCGTGATTACCTGTCTTCTTTCCTGCTCTATGCTGCTTTAATAGGTGGGGTTGTAGGAATATTTATTGTCAGGCCAACTTTAGCTTATCCCTCTTATACCAGTTTTAAAACAGGAGTCGGGTATTTATTCCCCATGTTATTTGTTACTATAGCCTGTGGCGCAGTCTCTGGGTTTCATTCCATGGTTGCCTCAGGAACTACCGCCAAACAGCTTGATAATGAGAAAGATACCCGGTTAGTAGGTTATGGAGCAATGCTAATAGAGGGTGTTCTGGCAGTAGTATCTTTAGGAACTGCTGCTATCTTAACCCAGGAAGGGATGAAAGCAGGTTTAGCGGAATGGGGAGGAGCAGTAGGTGTTTTTGCTCATGGCTTAGGTAAGTTTTTGGCTGGCTTTGGAGTACCGGAGCAGGTGGGTATTGTTTTTGGTTCCTTAACCATCTCTTCTTTCTTAATTACCTCTTTGGATACGGCTACACGTTTAGGAAGATATTGCTTTGAAGAGTTAACTGCCGAGAAAATGCCTGCTCTTTCGAATCGTTATGCGGGAACCATTATAACTGTTATAGGTGGTGGGGCACTGGCTTTAACCGGTCAATGGGCGCCAATCTGGCCTATATTCGGCTCTGCCAACCAATTACTGGCTGGTTTAGCGTTAATGGGTGCCACTGCTTATCTGGCTCATTTGGGTAGAAACTTCAAAGTGACCTATTATCCTATGGCTTTTATGATGATAGTTACCATTGCTGCCTTGATAAACCTGGTCTTTACCAATTTTGGTAAGGCAAATTATCTTCTAGGTACATTGTCCGTTCTGCTGCTAATCCTGGCCAGCTTTGTGGTCTATAATGGATTCTTGGCATTAGGTAAGATTAAAGACAAAATAGCAGCCGTTAAGGCTGAATAGGTTTTTTGTAAAACGTGTTAGAATAACAAGTCAGTTTTCCCGGTGATAAAAAAGGATAAATCAGGCTGGCAAGAGTCAGCTTGATTTATCCTGTTTCTTCTTGGAATAACAAATTGATATTACAAGTACTGTATTTAGTATATTGGAAGTATTGGAAAGAAAAAAGGGGGTTTACAACAGATGTACACATTCCAGAGTAAGTATATTGCTGTTGAAGGGGCTATTGGGGCTGGGAAAACCAGCTTAGTGTTGCAATTAAGTAAAAAATACGATGCCCGGGCTTTCCTGGAAGTGGTGGAAGAAAACCCTTTTTTACCCCGTTTTTATGAAGATATAAAGAGCTATGCCTTCCGAACCCAGATTTTCTTTTTACTAAGTCGTTATGATCAGCAGGTAAAAGCCGCACAACAGGACCTTTTCAAGCAATTATCATTTTCTGATTATATGTTTGCCAAAGATAGAATTTTTGCCCATCTTACCCTGTCCGGG
Organism: Candidatus Atribacteria bacterium; assembly: GCA_029553585.1. Classification (GTDB taxonomy): domain Bacteria; phylum Atribacterota; class Phoenicimicrobiia; order Phoenicimicrobiales; family Stramentimicrobiaceae; genus Stramentimicrobium. The sequence continues at coordinate 12,498 of JAKPKS010000075.1, forward strand.
AATGAACTTAATATGTATGAACACCTTTACCAGATAATGTCCCGGGATATTCCCGCTCCTGATCTGATTGTCTATTTAAAGGCCAGCACTAAATTGCTGATGAAAAGGATAGTATTGAGGGATAGACCATTTGAAAGAAAAATTTCTATCCAGTATATGGAAAAACTTAATAACTCATACGAAAATTACTTTTCCGATCAGAAGAATTTTACTCAAACCAGACTGGTAACTATCAATGCTGATGAATTGGATTTTGTGGGGAATGCCCATGACCTGGAGTTTATATGTGAGCAGATAAAGCAGAAGGATCGATAATGGAAGAAAGAAGGCCTGCTGAAAAAAAATTTATTATTATCTCGGGCAATATTGGCAGTGGTAAATCAAGTTTAACCAAAGATTTAAGCAGAATGTTAGGATGGAAGGCCTTTTATGAGGTGGTAGCAGATAATCCTTATTTAGAAGATTTTTATTATGACATGAAAAAATGGAGCTTTCATCTGCAGGTATTTTTTCTATCCAAACGTTTTCAGCATCACCAGGCTATTATTAAAGATCCTTGTTCTGTGGTACAGGACCGCAGTATTTATGAGGATGTCGACATATTTGCAAAAAATTTGTATGAACAGGGCCTGATGGACCCCCGGGATTATCATAATTACCGGGAATTATTTGGCATTATGGTAGAATTTTTAACACCGCCTGACCTGATTATTTACTTAGAGGCCTCTATCCCAACTTTACAGGGAAGGATTGCCCTGCGGGGGAGAGATTATGAGAAAAAGATTTCCGTAGACTATCTGGAACAGCTGAATAAGCTTTACCGGCAATGGGTAGGGGAATTTACTATCTGCCCTATATTAACCATTCCTACTGATGACCTCGATTTTGTTCAGAAACCAGAACACTTAGAGTTTATAATTAAAAAGACTATGGACCTGCTGCCGGGAACGGAAAAGGTTTTCAATAACCCAACTTGATTTAAGGATTAAATGGATAGATTTAGTGCTGAGAATTATAAAAGTTTTGATATCCCCATACTTAATAACCTATCTGAAGAGTTTTTCATCAGGAAAGAAGAGCTGTGTCAAAAACTTGCACTGCCCGGAATAGTTATCGAGGGGCAAATCCAGCAATTAAGAGAATCAGGGTATAATGTTTTATCTGATAAAGAAAAGGGTTACCGTATAATTTCCCGCCCTGATAGTATCTTACCATTTGAAATTAAAAATAAGTTAACCACCAGCTATATCGGTAAGGCCGTCTTTTATTATCCTGAGGTGTCTTCCACCAATATCATAGCCAGAGAGATAGCCCAGGGAAAAGGATATAAAGTTCCTGAAGGTACTATTGTTATTTCAGATAAGCAGAATAGCGGTAAGGGAAGATCGGGGAAAAAGTGGGCTTCTCCACCTGGTGGAATCTGGCTTTCAATATTACTTTATCCAGAGACCATTTCTTACCATATATCGCTGATTACTCTCATGGCAGCAGTGGTAGTGGCTAATACAATAGAAAAATTATTCCAAATCAGGACACAAATTAAATGGCCAAATGATATACTGATAAAAGAACGGAAGGTATGTGGTATACTAACTGAAATGGGAACTGTGGCTAAAGGTATCGAGTGGGTAATAGTGGGAATAGGTATAAATGCCAATAATGATTCCACTGAGTTACCGGAAGATATCCAAAAATCTTCCATTTCTTTAAAAGAAATTACTGGAAAGCTGATACGCCGGGCAGAGGTAGTGCGATTGTTATGTACTGAATTTGAAAGATTTTATGAGTTACTGAAGAGAAAAGAATTCTCAATAATTACCGAGAAATGGAAAAGTTATAGCAATGTAATTGGAAAAAAAATTCAAGTGAATACCGGAAATAGAGTTATTTCCGGAGAAGCTATCGATATTAATGACAGAGGCGGCTTAATTTTAAAAACTGAATATGGGGACAATTTGGAAATAATATCAGGTACAGTCCTGAAATAGTTGACAGGTGGGGTCTATAAACAAAAATGTCTATAGTGGAAAAAGATAATAAGGTGACAATAATTGAGGAAAATCTTTCCATTGAACAACAATGGTTATTAGATATCTCTTCTTCTTATTTTGGTATACACCAAAGAATTACCAATCTCCTGGCTGAAATTAACCTGCCTTCTCCCAGACCTAAGTTCGTTCATGAAAAGCTGAGGGAGATATCCTTAAATGATATCTGGTTTTATAAAGCCCATCAGGAAGCGAATAGGGCAATAAAGTCCATCCTGGCCTTATTCGATAATTTGTTAAACCAAAAACTTAGTTTTAAGGATAAGCAGGGCATACTTACCACCCTTTTTGAATTTATCAGAGAACTGACTCAAGATGAAGAAGATATAAATAAATTAGATTTCCTGACTGAAGAGATATTTCATATTCTGGAAAAGTCCCTGCAACGTGACCGGGAAATAAGGATATTTGCTTCAAGTTTATTGAAAAAGCTTTCCCCTAAGTTCATAAAAAGTAAAGATTATACCTCAAGCTGGGAGAATTTACTGAAAGAGTCTTTACAGGAAAACTTAAAGGTATGGAACAATCAACTGGATTTTCGGGGATGGACTAAAAAACAGGATAAAGATTTTTATAAAAAATACCAGACTGCAATTGTAAATATTGCCAAGGAGGAAGAACAACTTCTCAGGGAGGTAGAAGAAAAGCTAACTCAGTCTGAGAGCTGGGGTGAACTGGAAAGAGTAACTGATTTTAAAGAATTTGCAGGCAGTTTAACTGCTTTCCTGGAAAAAGATATTTCGCTTTTGTTGAAAACCTATTTTCTCTATTACCTACTAAGTATTCCCGTAATGGTGGGTGGCAGGGATATTTTATTGACCGAATTGAGCCATTTTTATAAAGGTTTTACCCACGATGATATTGCCAACCTGTCTCTGGATGGTTTTTTGACTGCCTCTTTCTATCTTTTCAACAGTTTAAAAGCTGAAAATATGGAAAAGATATTGGAATGTCTGCTGAGATTGGGTCAAACTATCTACCAATCAGAAGACCAGCACTCTATCGATCTGTTTATAGAGCATCTGATCAGGTTCGGCTTTGTTTATCCGGCTGAGATATTGATAAATGATGATTGGCAGTTCCAGACTGATAATAATCATTTAAAGATGGTAAGGTTATGGCTGGAATTAATCAAATATTCACCTCTTCATAGTACTAAACTGATAACTGCTTTGATTGTAAATTTAAAGGTAGGGGGATTACTAATTCGTGACGATGATCTCTTCCAGAGAGATATAAGTCAATTACTGAAAAGTGATATTAAAGGAAACTATATTTTTATCAAACAGCTGTTAAGTCTATTCCCAATTTATTTTAGTAGCATCGGGGCAGAAGGAAAGATTAGGGATATTTCTACAGATATCGATAAACTTTCCTTTAGCGAGGATAGGTTAATCCATTTTTTACGAAAACAGATTCATGTGGAGAGTAATAATTCTCAGATTGAGCTGATTAAAAGGATTTTCTGCTACTGGTATGATGGGGATCCTACCCCTTTATTACCTTTTCTTCCCATTGATGTTCAGAAAGAGTTGCCCGTTTCAGGTATGTGGTTTGATCCGGTTCATAATATTGCCAACAGGCTTTGTAAAAGATTAAAGATAAGTCCTGAAGAGATACTGGATACAGATATTGATGAACTAAAAGCTGCTCTGAAAGGGATGAAAAGAATTGATGAGGCCGATAGTAAACGTGTCAGTTATTTGATAGAGCTATATCAGCTCTTAAAACATAAATATTCACTCGACCCTAAATTTATAAATATAGATTTACAAAAATCAAATTTTTTTAGCATGGGAGAGATTGAAAAATTAAAAAGAAATATCAAAAATAACCGATGTGCCACTGCCGTAAAGATTATTTACAATATGATTTCCAGCCTGAAAAAAATCATTCTGGAGTCACCTGAAAGTGAAGCCCGTGAGAGTATATACTATAAACGCCATATTGCTTCCGGCATCCCTTCCATGTATGGCCAATATGTTGAACAAAAACTGGAGGCAATGGGTTTAATTTTACGGCTGGAGAGGTTAGCTAACTACCTTATTAGTAAATTAATAGCTGCCAGAAATCTGGACTATATGACCATTAACGGCTTTCATGACGCAGCCAAAATACTGGATCTAATTAAAAAGGGATTGGCTTTAAATGGTATATCCAATGAGAATTTTAATTCACATCTGGAAATGCTTAATTATAGTTTTGAAACAACTACCTTTTCTATGGACCAATTTGTCAATATTTTTTATTTTATCACTCTCAACATTAAAGAAATAATTGATAGTTATTATATACTTCCTTTCAGTTCATCACTGAACATAGTTATTCAGCAAAATATTATGGATAAAGAAACAGGTTCCACTGAAAAGGATAAACAGGAACATATTATCTACCGTAAATCGGAAGAATTTTACCGTAGCATGATTGGTTCTGCCTTTTTAGTGCAAAGCCTCGATAACTTTGTCTCCAAAATACTGAGTACCTTAAGAAGTATGATGGGGAAATTAAAGCCAGATGTAATCAATATGTTACTTAACTATCATCCATCATTACTCATCACTTCGCTACAAAAACCTGACCCAAAGATTGACAATCAGATATTTCTGGGTGCCAAAGCCTACTATCTAAAAAAATTATATTCCTATAAATTTCCCATTCCTCCTGGTTTTATACTTACCACAGAATGGTTCAGAGACAGAAAGGCTATAGTGCAGTTTCCGGTGATGTATAAAGCCCTGCTGGATATGATCAGGGATAAGCTGAGAGAGCTGGAAAGAATAACCAGAAAAAGGTTTGGAAATCCTAAAAATCCATTGTTGCTTTCTGTTCGCTCAGGAACAGTTATTCCCATGCCAGGTGCTATGGACTCTATTTTGAATATTGGTATAAACTATGAGATTGCCGAAAGTCTAAGCAGGGTTCCCGGATATGGATGGGCGGCTTGGGATTCTTACCGCAGATTGTTACAAAATTGGGGAATGGCGCATGGCATTGAACGAGATGAATTCGATAAACTTATCTCAGATTTTAAACTTGTACATGAAGTGGAAGAAAAGAAAGAATTCAGCATAGCTCAGATGAGGTCTATTGCCCTTTCTTATAAAGAGTTATTGCTGAAATATGGCATTAAATTTGAAGAAGATCCTTTTCAGCAGCTCTTTCAGGCTATAATCTTTGTATTCCAGTCCTGGTATAATGACCGTGCACAGATATTTCGTAAAAAATTGCAGATTGCCGAAGAATGGGGAACAGCAGTTATCGTGCAGGAGATGATTTTAGGTAATATTAATAATGAATCTGGAACAGGCGTATTTTTCACAAAAATCCCTTTTGAAAAAAGTTCGGAAGTTACTTTATATGGTGACTTTAATATCCGCAGTCAGGGCGAAGACATTGTATCCGGATTAGTTTATACCCTGCCCGTTTCCGAATATCAGAATAAAAAATTCCCTGATTTAAAAAGAACATCTTTAGAAAAACAATTCCCAGAAATTTATCAGGAATTACTGAGATTATCCCGGGAACTGATTTATCAGAGGGGATATGAACATCAGGAAATCGAATTTACCTTTAAATCAAAGCATAAAAAAGATTTATATATCTTGCAGACCAGGCGCTATGTGCTTAAAGATAAAGAAAAAATACCAGTATTTACCGACCAGGCAGTACTCGATTATCTGGTGGGAACAGGTATTGGTATTGGCAGCGGGGCTCTTAATGGCTATGTTGCCTTTAATCTGGATGATATAAAACTTTTAACAGAAAGATACCCGAAAGAACATGTAATATTAATAAGGCCTGATACTGTACCTGATGACATAGAAATGATTTTTGAATGTGATGGGCTTTTGACCTCACGAGGCGGAGTAACCTCACATGCTGCGGTAACAGCTGCCCAGTTGGACAAAATTTGTGTGGTGAATTGCAAACAATTGATAGTACTGGAAGGGGAAAGGAGGTGTATTATCAATAATATTGAATTTAAGACCGGTGATAAGATTGCTATAGATGCTTCCCTGGGGAATATCTATAAAGGACACCATAATATCAGTTTAGAAAAGATATCTTATTTTGAGGAAAGGAGTAGCCTGTAAATTGGCTTTACACAACGCTAAGAATATTTTAGGGATTAATGGGTTAGGCCGTATCGGTAAATTAACCTTATGGTATCACCTACAGGAAAATCATTTTGATGGTTTTATAGTCAACGTGGGGCGTAAGGTGGGAACAAAACTTTCAGATATTGCCAATCTGATAGGAACAGATTCTACCTATGGTCCTATGGAAAAATTTCTGTCAGGTATAAAAGCAGAAAAAAGTATTAAAATTATTGATGAACAGGAAAACCTTTTAGAGGTGCTGGGAAAACCAGTAAAAATTTTAGGTAAAACAAGAAACCCTAAGGAAATAAACTGGAAGGAATTAGGGGTGAAAATAGTTATTGATACTACCGGTGCCTTTAATGACCCTGCTGCAGCAGAGGATAGTGAGAAGGGTAGCCTGAGAGGGCATTTATGGGCAGGGGCACAAAGGGTTATCAACAGCGCACCCTTTAAAATAAAGGATAAATCCAAGAGGCTACCAGAAGACTGTACCACTCTTATCTATGGTATAAATCACACCTCTTTTGAGCCGAATAAACATACCATTATCTCTGCTGCTTCCTGTACCACCACTGCTCTTGCTCATATGGTAAAGCCCTTACTGGAAAGGGAAGAAACCAAAAATATATTGACTGCCTCTTTAGCGACCATTCATGCTGCCACCAACAGCCAGAGGGTGCTCGATTCTCTGCCCGGTATCAATGATACTGATTTAAGGAAAAACAGAATGGTCTTTAATAATATCATTCTTTCCACTACCGGAGCGGCCAGCACATTAGAGAAGGTTTTACCCGAAATCAAAAGGGTTGGTTTTATGACTGATTCTGTTCGTATTCCTACCGATACCGTTTCCCTTATCATTTTAAACCTCACTTTTCATAGTTATTTGGATAAAAGAGGGGATTCTTCCATCAAGCGGGAATTTCTAAATCAAATCTACCAGGAAGCTGCTCAAGGAGCGCAGAGAAACCTCTTATGTTACAGTGACCACCAAAACGTTTCATCAGATTTAAAGGGTCAGCTTTTTGCAGTGGTAATCGAAGGCCATGGCACACATACCCGTACTGGTTTTATTGACCTTAATCCGGAAATGCTACAGAAGGTCGGCCTGGATACCGGTAAAATTATTAATATTCCCATAACTCATTCCACCTTATTTGGCTGGTATGATAATGAGTATGGCAGTTATGTACACTGCTTAGGAAAACTTGCTATCTACATTGACCAGAATTTATAGAAAGAACAATTGGTATTCCCAGGCATTGATTAAAATATTTTACTGGGAAATTCAGGAATCGCAGATCAGCTAATGAAAAAAATAAATATTCGTCAGATGACTCTGGTTTCTTTGTTTGCCACACTAACTGCGGCAGGTGCTTTTATTTCGATACCTATCGGATTAGTGCCTATTAGTTTACAAAACCTGTTTTCCCTTCTTGCCGGAATGGTCTTAGGGGGTGAACTGGGCGCCTTAAGCCAGCTAATTTACATCTTGTTAGGCGTAGTTGGTTTACCTGTTTTTTCAGGATTCAGGGCAGGTCTGGTGGTTCTGGCAGGACCTACCGGCGGTTTTTTAGTAGGTTTCGCTATATCTTCCTATGTAGTTGGGAAATTAATCGGAAAATTGTCAGAGGCCAAATACCGGTCTTATTTTCTGGCAGGATTACTGGGCATAATAATCATTTATATTATGGGGATAACACAACTTTTGCTCATAACGGGAATAAGCTTGAGAGAGGCTTTAGTGATAGGTGTTATACCTTTTTTACCCGGTGATTTCTTAAAAGTAATAATTGCTGCCTTCCTGGCAGTCAGACTAAAATCAGTGGTTACATTGCCTGAGTTATGATATAATTTATTTCGTATCATTCC
>JAKPKS010000297.1 GCA_029553585.1 Candidatus Atribacteria bacterium
TTTATAATCCTTTCCATCTGCCGGGGAAATTCTTTTTGGATAAGAGGATTAAAACAGCGGGCAGTCCCTTCCAGCACCACCTCATCACAAATAACATTAAAATTTCCGCCGCCCTTGATTTTTCCTATACTTATTACTGCCGCTTCCTGTGGGTCAATTTCCCGGCTAACGATGGTCTGCAGGTTCATTACTATAGCTGAGGCAGCTACTATGGCATCGGTGCCTAAATGGGGCATGGCGCCATGGCTTCCCTTGCCTTTGATGATAATCTTAAATCTATCCCCTGCTGCAAAACGAGGCCCAGCCTCCAGAGAAACCTTACCAGCAGGTATTTCGGACCAGATATGAATAGCCAGCACAGCATCGACTCCTTCCAATACCCCTTCCTCTACCATCTTTTTAGCTCCCTCAATTGATTCTTCGGCAGGCTGAAAAAGAAACTTTACCGTACCGGAAAACTGGTCTTGCAATTCTCCTAAGATCTGAGCAGCAACTAAGAGCATCGCGGTATGGCCATCATGGCCACAGGCATGCATTACACCATCATTTTGCGAGGCATAGGATAGTTTATTGGTTTCCTGAACCGGTAAGGCGTCTATATCCGCCCTTAAGGCAACTACTTTATTACCTGCTTTACCTTTAATCAGACCTACTACACCGGTATTGGCAACCCTTATGGCTTCAATACCTGCTTTCTTTAATTCCTCCTCCACCCTCTTTGCAGTCTTAAATTCCTGCCAGCTGAGCTCTGGATTCTGATGAAATTCTCTCCTTAAGGCAATAACTTTATCCTTATACCGTTCGGCTAATTCCCTGACCTTCATTCTGTTTTCTCCTGATGATATTTTTTAACTTAATTTCGTTTTTAAAACAATTTTTGTCTTAGAAAGTCTTAGAAAGATGATTTCCTCACCTTGCCATAACAGAGTAAGCTCACTTTCCAATCCCAATTAAATGTTAAATCAACCAGAATAAATTTGCAAGAGAAGCTGAAAAGTATGTTGTATTTTGTGCTGAATTATTGAATAATAAAAGTTAATTGCTTTCACCGGGTCTGTCCTGTCCTGAATTGTTTCATTATTATAAGAGGTAGACAAAAAACAATCATGAAATATATAAGTACCAGAGGTAATATTAGACCGGTTTCGGTCATGGAAGCTATTAAGGTAGGGATGGTGCCACAAGGGGGATTGTTTATACCGGAAGATATTCCGCTAATCTCCAGCCAGAAATTCTCCTCCTGGATTAATCTGTCCTATGCCCAATTAGCTCAGGAAATTTTTTCCTTATTCCTGGCCGATGATTTTTCGGAGCAGGAAATCACAGAAATAATCTATAAAGCCTACCGGACAGAAAACTTTGCCAGAGAAGAAATCACCCCTCTGGTCAGATTGGATGAACAGTTATTTATACTGGAACTTTTTCATGGGCCAACCGGTGCCTTTAAGGATATAGCCTTACAGGCATTGCCCCATATTCTATCACACATCTTAAAAAAACTTTCCTTTAAAAACCAGCTATTGATTTTGACCGCCACCTCTGGTGATACCGGTAAAGCTGCCCTGGAAGGTTTTAAAAATATACCTGGTATTCAAATTGTGGTTTATTATCCCTTTCAAAAGGTGAGCAAGATGCAGGAATGGCAGATGCTTACCACTGAAGGTGATAATACTCAGGTCATGGCCCTACAGGGTAATTTTGATGACTGCCAGAATGCGGTGAAGCAAATCTTCGCTAACAGGGATTTTAATATACTGTTAGCAAAAAAAGGTTTTGAGCTCTCCTCTGCCAATTCCATTAATTGGGGTAGACTCTTCCCTCAAATAGTCTATTATTTCTATGCCTATCTAAGTCTTTTAAAAGAAAAACATATCCAATATGGTGAAAGGATAAATTTCGCAGTTCCAACCGGCAACTTTGGTAATATTCTGGCCGCCTGGTATGCTAAGGAGATGGGTCTGCCAGTGGCAAAATTGATCTGTGCCTCCAATATCAATAAGGTGTTAACTGATTTTTTTAATTCGGGGAGTTATGAGATTAACCGCCCCCTGCTCAGCACTATCAGCCCATCTATGGATATACTTATCTCCAGTAATTTAGAAAGGTTTCTCTTTTACCTAGCAGAACATCAGAGCAGTTATATAGCGAAATTAATGAAAGAATTACAGGAAAGAGGAAGATTTGTACTGGAAAAATCGATGAGAGAAAAAATAAAAGAGATAATCTATGCCGGGTATGCTGATGAGAAGGAAACCTTAAACACCATTAGATCAATCTACTATGACTATCATTACTTAGCAGACCCGCATACAGCAGTAGGAATAAAGGTTTTTCGGGATTATCAGAAACTCGATTCAACACAAACCAAAACCGTGGTGACTGCCACTGCCACCCCCTTTAAATTCAATAAAGCAGTTTTAACAGC
>JAKPKS010000083.1 GCA_029553585.1 Candidatus Atribacteria bacterium
TACTAGCTGAGGCTATATTGGAAATTGCCATAGGAATAAAAAGTGGTGATACTTTTTTGGGCCCATTCTTAATAATTTTTTCATTCTCCTTCTCCATAGTCGAAAAGCCCCCAATTCCGGTTCCGATAATAACTCCCCAAGTATTTTGAAAAGAATTATCATTTTTGTTATTATTTAAATTGGCATCCCTTATGGCTTCATCTGCTGCTATCATAGCCATCTGTGTAAAACGATCCATTCTTTTCGCCTCTCTATAATCCAGCAAATTCTGTTTTTCCAAATCTTTTACCTCTGCGGCTATCTTCACCTTAAAATCATAAGTATCAAAGGACTTAATAAAATCAATACCACAGCTACCTTTTTTAATATTAGCCCAGAAGGTTGGTACATCGTTGCCAATAGGTGTAAGGGCACCCATTCCGGTAACTACCACTCTATGATTCATTGGTTACACTGCCTTTCTGCTTTAAATCTCCATACCGCCATCAACCCGAAAGACCTGACCGGTTATATAATTTGCCTCCTCAGAAACTAAAAAATCTACTAAAGAAGCAATATCCTCCGGTAACCCTAATCTTCCCATAGAAATGCGGGATAAGATATTCTCTTTTTGTACCGGAGAAAGATTATCAGTCATATCAGTCTTTATAAAACCAGGGGCAATGGCATTAACTGTTATATTTCTGCCAGCCAATTCCTTGGCTACCGATTTAGTAAATCCAATTATACCGGCCTTGGAAGCAGCATAATTGGACTGTCCTGCATTTCCGCTAATTCCCACCACTGAAGAGATATTTATAATTCTGCCCTGTCGGGCTTTTATCATTATTTTGCTGGCATATTTTGTACAATAAAAAGTCCCTACCAGATTAGTAGCAATTACACTGGTAAATTCTTCCTCACTCATTCTTAGGAGCAAATTATCCTTGGTAATCCCGGCATTATTTACTAAAATATCCAGATTGGGATAATGCTCCTGAGCAATAGAAATTACCTTTTGAGCAGCATGTGGATCGCTGACATCCCCCTGTACCACTATACAGCTGCTGCCCATAGATTTCATCTCCTGAACCAAAGCTTGGGCTGCTGCCTCATTTTTATGGTAGTTAACAACTAAATTAACCCCGGAGCGAGCTAACCTCAAGGCAATAGCCCGCCCAATACCTCTGGTGCCTCCGGTTACTACTGCGGTCTTACTTTTTAAATCTGCCGACATACGCTCTCCTTTAGAATCCCCAGGGTATTCTGTAATGATTTGAGGTCTTCCACATTACTGATTACTAAATTCTTATCAATTTTTTTTAAAAAACCACTCAACACTTTACCAGGTCCAATTTCAATGAAGGTATCCACACCATCTTGCAGCATCTTGACCATACATTTAGTCCAGAGAATGGGATACATTACCTGTTTTCGTAAAAATTCTTTAACTATTTCTTTTTTCTCAATATAATCGGCAATCACATTACTGATAACCGGAAGTTGCATATCCTTTATCTCTACATTTTTTAATTCCTGGGCCAGTTTTTCTGAAGCCGGACGGAGCATTGAGGTATGAAAGGGAGCGCTAACCTGCAATGGTATTACCCTGAGAGCTCCTTCTTTTTTTGCTATTTCTCCAGCTAGTTCTACTGCTTTAATTTCACCGCCTATTACCAACTGCCCCGGATAATTATAATTTGCTGGCTCTACCACCCCTGCTATGCTTGCCTCCAGGCAGATTCTTTCTACTATTTCATCCGCTAAACCAAGGATTGCCAGCATTTTCCCTACCCCCAGAGGCACTGCCTCCTGCATAAATTTACCTCTCTTTCGGACTATCCTGACTGCAGAGGTAAAATCCAAAACCCCGGCACATACTAAAGAGGAATACTCACCCAGACTCAATCCGGCTGTCATATCCGGCTGGAAACCATTTTCCTCTAATATTTTCCAGGCAGCAATACTGGTCGTCAAAATAGCCGGTTGAGTATTTTCAGTCTGATTTAATTCCTCAACTGTACCTTCAAAACAAAGTTTTTCTATATCCAAGTGCAAGGCTGCCCCGGCAGTTCTATAAATCTCCCGACAGGAAGAGAAGTTTTCATAAAGCTCCTTACCCATTCCCCTGTATTGAGCGCCCTGCCCTGAAAACAAAAAGGCAACTTTTCCCATTTTCTGACACCTCTTATCTCAAAATCTTATCTTTTTTAAAACAGTAGGCTTTTTCTATGATGATTTTTTCAGCTTCTTCAAAAATCTCAGCAATAATCTCCCGGCAGCTCTGTTCTTTTCGCACTAAACCGGCAATTTGACCAGCCATAATGGAACCCATTTCCATATCACCTTCCCGTACTGCCCTGTAAAATGAACCTTTACCTAATTCTTCATATTCTTCCGGTAAGGCATTGGTTTTTTCCAGTCGTTGGAATTCCCGTGCCAGCTGATTTTTGATTATCCTTACCGGGTGCCCGGTAGCCCTTCCGGTAACCATAGTACTGGTATCTTTGGCCTGTAAAATTGTCTCTTTATAAGCCCTGGAGATAGTGCATTCATGTGCTACTAAAAATCGGGTACCCAACTGTACGCCCACTGCACCCAGCATCAGAGCGGCTGCGATTCCCCGCCCGTCTCCTATCCCGCCGGCAGCAATCACCGGGATGTTGACTGCATCTGCCACCTGAGGAATAAGTGCCATAGTATTCAATTCACCTATATGCCCTCCAGCCTCTCCTCCTTCTGCTATAACGGCATCTGCTCCCACAGCCTCCATTCGTCGGGCAATGGAAGCTGAAGGAATTACAGGAATTACCTTTATCCCGCAATCCTTCCAGGCAGAAATATATTTACCGGGACTCCCTGCCCCGGTTATAATGACTTTAATCCCTTCCTCTATTGCCACCTGACCAATTTTTTCGGCTTCTGGGTTTAAGAGCATAATGTTTAGGGCAAAGGGATTTCTGGTTAATTTTCTGGTCTTCCTAATTTCTTCCCTTATCCAATCTGTGGAAGCATACCCAGCAGCCACTACGCCCAATCCCCCAGCATTAGAGACTGCCGAAGCTAAGCTTGCATCTGCCACCCAGGCCATTCCTCCCTGTATTAAGGGATATTCAATATTAAGAAGGTCATTTATAACTGTTTGAATCATATTTCTTCTCCTTATCTGGTCCAATTGAGCAGAATTGAGCCCCAGGTTAACCCTCCACCAAAACCGACCATGATGATGCGATGGCCATATTGAATCATTTCCTGGGAGACCATTTCAGAGAGAGCTAAAGGGATACTGGCAGCTGAGGTATTACCGAAATGGTCCATATTCTTATAAAACTTAGTTGATGGTACTTTTAATTTTTTGGCAACAAAATCAATGATACGATAATTGGCCTGATGAGAAATAAAATAATCAATTTCACTGATAGTCAATTTGCTTTCTTTTAAAACTTTTTCAATACTTTTTATCATAATATTGGTCGCAAACTTAAAAATCTCTTTACCATTCATATAGATATGAGAATGATTTTGGACAAAAGAATTATATGGGAAAAAGGGATTCTGTAAAGATATAGCTGGCAAGGTCAATAATCCTTCCAGGTCACCACGTGAACCGGTATAGGAGTAAATAATCCCCTCTTTTGTGCTTCTCTTCAGAATAACCGCCCCTGCCCCATCTCCGAATAAAACACAGGTGTTACGGTCCTTCCAGTCGGTAACCTTGGATAAAACCTCAGCACCTATAACCAGGGCACAACTGCTCTGGCCAGATTTAATAAATTGGTCAGCAATCTGGATACCATAAATAAAACCGGTACAGCCGGCAGCAATATCGAAACTGGTAATCTCTTTAAGTCCCAACTCCGCCTGCACCAGACTGGCAGTAGAAGGAGTAAAATAATCGGGGGTTATGGTAGCTATAATAGCCAGATCAATTTCTCTGCTGTCGATATCGGCTTGTTCAATTGCTTTCCGGGCAGCCTGTACAGCCAGCTGAGT
>JAKPKS010000106.1 GCA_029553585.1 Candidatus Atribacteria bacterium
TTGTGCCCGCCTGTGCCATTCTGCAACAGTTGTTGGTCTGGGATCCTCTTTTGGTTCAGGGGCTATGACCAACTCTATCGATGAGATTATAGATGCCAAGGTTATTTTTGTTATCGGCTCCAATACCAATGAACAGCACCCCCTGATAGGTGCCAGGATACTAGAAGCACTTAAAAAAGGAGCTAAATTGATAGTTGCCGACCCGCGTACCATACCTCTATCTGAATTAGCTGTTGATAATGATGGTATTGCTATGGCACACCGCCCTGGTACCGATGTAGCCCTGCTGAATGGCATAATGAATGTGATTATCCGGGAAAAACTTTATGATGAAAGTTTTGTAACACAACATTGTGAAAATTTTGAGGCTTTCCGGGAAGAAGTAATGAAGATGACTCCTGAGACAGCATCTCACATTACCGGTGTTCCTCAGGAAAAAATAATACAGGCAGCCCGTATGATAGGTCAGGCTGAAACTACCTACCTGATTTATTCTATGGGTATAACCCAGCATACCAGTGGAGTTGATAATGTAAAGAGTACCGCAAATTTACAAATGCTCTGCGGTAATATTGGCAAATGGGCTACCGGAGTAAATCCCCTGCGTGGCCAGAATAATGTGCAGGGTGCCTGTGATATGGGCGCTTTACCCAATGTCTTCACCGGTTACCAGCCGGTGACTGACCTGGAAATCCGTAAAAAATTTGCCGCAGAATGGAAGATTAATGAAGAAGAGATGGATACCCAGGTGGGTTTAACGGTGGTGCAGATGATAGATGCAGCATACCGGGGTGAACTAAAAATGCTTTACATAATGGGAGAGAACCCGGTAATCAGTGACCCGGACAGCAACCATGTCCGGGAGGCTCTTAAAAAAACATTTTTGGTGGTACAGGATATCTTTATGACTCCCACTACCGAATTAGCTGATGTGATTTTACCAGCAGCTTCTTTTGCTGAAAAGGAAGGCACCTTTACCAGTACCGAAAGAAGGGTGCAACTGGTGCGTAAAGCCATAGAACCGGTAGGCAATAGTAAGCCAGACTGGCAAATTATTGCCCTCCTGGCACAGGAGATGGGATATACAGGGTTAAACTATCAAAATGTCGGAGAAATTCTGGCAGAAATAAATCGCACCACACCCAGTTATAGAGGAATTACCTGGGAAAGGTTACAACAGGATGAGCGGGGCCTGCAGTGGCCCTGTCCCGATGATGCTCATCCCGGTACCGGTTTTTTGCATAAAGATGGAAAATTTACCAGAGGGAAAGGTTATTTTCAGCCCATACCTTATAGAGAACCGGCAGAGCTGCCCGATGTAGAATACCCTTTCACCCTTTCTACCGGCAGAACATTGTGGCATTTTCATACTGGTACTATGAGCAGAAGGTCAAAGACTTTAAATGAACGAATACCCGAAGGATACGTAGAAATCTCAGCAGATGATGCCCAAAAATTAAATATCAATGATAATGAAATGGTAAGAGTTGTTACCAGAAGGGGAGAAATCAAAATAAAAGCTAAAATAACCCCCAAGGTAAGCACCGGGTTAATCTTTATTCCTTTTCATTTTGAAGAAGCAGCAGCTAATGTCCTGACCAATGCTGCCTTTGACCCAATTGCCGGGATTCCTGAATTCAAGGTCTGCGCAGCCCGTATTGAAAAAATAGAGTAAAAATATCCTTATTATAAATTTATATAAAAATTATTATAAATTTCTTCATCTTTTTATAAAATACCGTTTTAGGTGATCTAAAAGAAAAAAATTTAAAGGAGGTCAAATCAGTTATGGTCTTATCTGTAGTCGGGCTGATTGGCAGTCCTCGAAAAAGGATGAATACTGATACTCTGGTTACCCAGGCACTGGAAGGAGCTCAATCAGTCGGGGCAAAAACAGAAAAAATATACTTAGGCGATCTGGATATTATGCCCTGTCGAGCTTGCGCTAAGCATCCTGCTCCTGAATATTGCTTTTTCCATGATGGAATGGATAAGGTTTATCCAGCTTTAGCAAATGCCGATGCACTGGTTGTTGGTGCTCCTGCCTATTTTGGCACCTTTAGTGCGCAGTTAAAATTAGTCATAGACCGTTCCAACTGCTTAGGGGAGATGGTTACCCTGTCAGACGGGAAGCTAACCTTTAAATCCAGGCTGGAGAAGAAGAAAAAAGGAATCTTTATCTGGGTTGCCAATATTTCAAAAAATCCAGAACCTGCTCTGGTATCCATAAATATCTGGAGTAAGTATTTTGCCAATATTGAATTATTGGAGACCATGGTGGTTACCAGATCTGATCGGGATGGGGGAGCCAGAAACAGGGATGAATATCTGGAGAAAGCCTTTGCCCTGGGAGTGTTATTAGGACAATAATATTTTTTAGCTTAATCTATAGCGGTATTTGCCAACATGCTGAATTTGAATAAGATCTTAATTATTTAGTGAATAAATATATTAAATTAAAATTTAAAGGAGGTCCTATGTCCAATATAAATACGAAGAAGGTATACATCTGGACAATAGCTTTATTTTTAATGCTTTTTCTTTGCATTCCCTGTCAGGCTGAGGTTGGTGTAAAGGAAATTATTAATAATATGCAAGAGACCTATGAAAAACAATTTTCTAAAATTAATGATTATACTATTGTGCAGAAACCTACCGGAGGAATGGCAGCAATGGCTGGTGAAACAAAAATATATTATAAGAAAGCAACAGTTGAAGGGAAAGAAACTTTTAAAACTCGCACCGAATCTGAAGTAATGGGTATGTCTTTTATCACTGTTTATGATGGGAAATATAGTTGGAGTATCAATCCTATTACCAATAAAGTTGAAAAAGAATTAGCTGAGGGCGACCCTTCACAGTTCTGGAAGAATATTGACTCTGCTAAAGCAAAATACTTAGGAGAAGAAACTATTGACGGTGAAAAAGCATACGTTTTACAGGTTGAAAATGCTTTACTCATAATGAGCAGTCAGCAGGTACCAGCTACAACTTTACCGGAAGAAAAACCTCAAAATGTTTTGGGAAAATTATGGATAAGCAGCAAGACCTGGAGGCCTTTACGAATGGAATTGACCATAAAGGCAAGTTCAGAAGGAATGAATTTAAATATAAATACAACCACTGA
This sequence comes from Candidatus Atribacteria bacterium, assembly GCA_029553585.1. Classification (GTDB taxonomy): domain Bacteria; phylum Atribacterota; class Phoenicimicrobiia; order Phoenicimicrobiales; family Stramentimicrobiaceae; genus Stramentimicrobium. Next base: position 3,128 of record JAKPKS010000106.1, read on the forward strand.
CTTAAAGGATTACCGCCAGGTTGGTGGTATATTGCATCCCTATCAAGTAATTACCAATTCATCAACAGAAATAGATACCACCGGTATGAGTAAAGAAGAAAAGGAAGAACAAGAACAAGCCATAAAAATGATGCAGGCTATGATGTCCGGAATGGGCTCTTTTACTTTGGAAACAATTGATTTTCAGGTAAATACCGGGCTTTCCGATGACCTCTTTGATGGAACAAAACTAAAATAAATCTATAATTCTAAATAGCAGTTATATTAAAATTAGTAAAATTTTTTTTAAAAATTTATTTGACAATCTTTACGATTGATGTATAATGAATTGTCGCCTGATAAACAGGCTACATATTGTATAGAAAACTATATAATATGGCGGGAATAACCTTACTAAAGCAAGGTATTATTCCACAGTAATCAATTAAATAAAGAGATATAAATGGTTACTATTTTGAGTCGCTTTACCTCTAAGTTTAATGTTACTGGTAAAAATAAATAAAAAAGGAGGTAAAGAGATATGCAAGGTAGTAAGCTTTATGTAGGAAACCTGAGTTATTCAGTAACTAACGAACAGTTGGAAGAACTTTTTGCTAATCAGGGAACTGTCAATAGTGTTAATATTATCGAAGGCAAAGGCTTTGGTTTTGTAGAAATGTCTTCTCCGGAAGAAGCAGAAAAAGCCATGGAAGCTTTAAATAACACTGAATTCAACGGCCGTCCCTTAAAAATCGATGAAGCCAGACCACAGAAACCCAGAAGAGATTTTGGCGATAACAGAAACAGACGCGACTTTCATGATAGCAGAAGACGTTTCTAATTTTTAACCCAATTGACTAAATAACTAAGCATAGACAGGGATGGTTCTTCACATCATAAGATGTGAAGAACCATCCTTTTTTATTACGCTAAATTTTTATGTTGTTTGCTTTACCGAATATTTTAATATAGAATAAATTTGAGAAAATAAAGAAAAAATATGAGGGATGGCATTGATTATGAAGTTCATTTATAAGGGGAAAACCAAGGATATTTTTTTACTGGAAAATGGAAACTATCTGCTAAAATTTAAGGATGAGGTAACCGGGGAAAACGGCACCTTTGACCCTGGTGCCAATACAGTTGGTTTAACAATGGCTGGCGCAGGCCAGGCGGCTTTGAAACTGACTGAGTATTTTTTTAAGACTCTGGAAGAAATGGGTATCCCCACCCACTTTATTGATGCTAATCTGAAACAAGATACTATGACTGTAAAGCCGGCAACAGTCTTTGGCAAGGGGTTAGAAGTGATATGCCGATATAGAGCGGTTGGAAGCTTTTTCCGACGTTATGGAGAATATATTAAAGAAGGGAAACCCTTAAATGGATTGATTGAGTTTACTTTAAAGGATGATGAAAGAGGAGATCCCTTAATTACCGAAGATACTTTGGAGGCACTGGGAATACTAACACAGGAAGAATGCAGAACATTAAAAGAATTGACCAGAAAGATTTGCAATATTGTTAAAGATATCCTGGCAGGCAAAGGTATTGAATTATACGATATCAAACTCGAATTTGGACGAGATAGGGATAATCAGCAGCTAATCTTAATAGATGAAATTTCCGGTGGTAATATGAGGGCTTTTAAGGATGGGCAATATTTAAAACCACTGGAACTAACCAAATTGGTACTTAACTATTAGTTTATTAAATATTCAATTATAGCGTATCTTATTTGTAAGCATGAGTTTTTTTCTCAACTTAGCTAACTATTTATCACATCTGGGGTCACAGGGAATAAAATAAAAATAGATAATTTATTATTATAATTTTTAGCAAAAAACAGAACAGAGGTTATATCATGGAAAAGACATTGGTAATTATCAAACCGGAGGCTATAAAAAGAGCCTTAGTTGGTAAAATAATTTCACGTTTGGAAAGAGCAGGACTAAAGATTGAGGAGATGAAAGTTGTTAAACCTGCCCGGGAAACAATAGAAAATCATTATTCAGATAATCCAACCTGGATTAAAAATGTGGGACAGAAAACTATAGATACTTATCAAAAATACCATTTAAATTTAAAGCAGGATTTAGGAACCGAAGATGCACTCAAAATTGGACATATTATCAGGGAGTGGCTGATTCAGCATTTGACTTCACATTCTGTAATAGCCCTTATCTTAAGCGGTAACCATGCAGTTGAAGTCACCAGGAAAATTGTGGGCAGTACTGTTCCTCTTTTTGCAGAAACAGGTACCATCAGAGGCGATTTTTCTTCCGATTCTCCAGATTGTTCAACTCCAGAAAAGAGAGTTTTATATAATTTGATCCATGCCTCTGAATCAGAACAGGAAGCTCGACGGGAAATTGCGCTCTGGTTCGGAGACGATAGAAACGCAACATAATCTTCTATTAATAAAAGGAGTATAAAAATGATTGATTTTACCATAAATGAGGAACAGCTGAGAAGAACCTTACAGAGAGCCAAAGAACGTAATATAATCATCCCCACCTTTGCTGAGATGCAAAACCCGGAGCTTATTCCCGCTAAGATTAAAGACAAACTGAAGAATATTGGCTTATGGGATGTCAACTCCTATAACCTGTTCCGTATCACCTGGAAGAATCAGCCGATAAAAGAGGGTGGTCTCTTCAATGGAGTCAATTTTCTGGAATTGCCCCCTCAATTAACCGGCGTTCCAGCTCGAATAATAGGGCTGGTTGGCAAATGGTTTCCCACCGGTTCCCATAAGGTAGGAGCTACCTTTGGCTGTCTGGTTCCCCGTCTCATTACCGGTCAGTTTGACCCCACCTTTCAAAAAGCAGTATGGCCCTCTACCGGTAACTATTGCCGGGGCGGAGCCTACAATGCAGAACTGCTCTCATGTGAGTCTATCGCCATATTACCAGAGGGGATGAGTAAAGAGCGCTTTGACTGGCTAAAACAGGTAGCCGGGGAGGTAATAGCAACCGCCGGCTCAGAGAGTAATGTGAAGGAGATATTTGATAAATCCTGGGAGCTCTTAAAGACCAGAGATAATGTAGTGGTATTTAATCAGTTCGATGAATTTGGTAATTATCTCTGGCATTACAAGATTACCGGCAGTGCAGTAGAAGAGGTGCTTAAACAGATTATGGATTCGGGTGACCACTATCGTGGTATTGTCTTGACTACCGGTTCGGCAGGCACCATAGCCTCAGGTGATTACCTGAAAAAGATATACCCTGAGAGTAAAATAGCAGCCGGTGAGGCCTTACAATGTCCGACTCTCCTTGCCAATGGATATGGAGCACACCGCCTGGAGGGAATCGGTGATAAGCATGTTCCCTGGATTCATAATATGAAAAACACCGACATGATCATAGCCATCGATGATAATAATGCTATGGGGCTTATTCGCCTCTTCAATGAACCTGAAGGACAGGATTACCTAAAGAGTATTGGTATCAGTGACAGCATTATCGAACAGCTGCCCCTTTTGGGTATCTCCAGTGGCGCCAATCTGCTTATGGCCATCAAGTTTGCCAAATATTATGAGCTTACCGAAAAAGATATTGTATTTACCGTCTTTACTGATTCCATGGAATTGTATGGCTCCCGCTTAAAAGAATTAGAGGAAGAGTCAGGTCCCTATAGCAGGACTGCTGCAGCACTTGACTACCATTGCCATATCAAGGCCATTACCACCGACTATATGCAGGAATTAAACTACAATGATCGAAAGAGAATTCACAATCTGAAATACTTTACCTGGATAGAGCAGCAGGGCAAGGACTTAGATGAGCTGAATGCCCAATGGTATGATTATGATAATTACTGGGGAAGCATACCTGCACAGGCTGACAAGATTGATGCACTTATCAGCCAATTCAATGAAAAGACCGGCTTACTGAAATAGTGGAAAAACATTCTCACCCTCACTTAGAAAACATAATAATAGATTTATGATTATCTGAGTGGGGGTGTTTTTTAAAAGAGGTAAATAAGAATGAATAAAAAAATTGTCATCTTCTTATTTTTAGCCATACTATCTCTTACATTCCTATCAAGCTGCCATTACCATACACCAAGTTTAGACCTGGCAACTGTTACCGAAATTGAGTTGCTTATTCAAGAAACATTCCCGGTTCAAATCAATGTAGTGGCAAAAGGATACCTGCCCAATCCCTGCACCCACATTGAACAAATTACCCAGAGGCGAGATGGTAATAACTTTTTTATCACCATAAAAACCAAAACCATCCAAGGAATATGTATTGAAGTTATCACCCCCTTTACTGAAACAATCCCTTTGGCAGTATATGGTTTACCAAAAGGAATCTACCATATAGAAGTCAATGGTATAAAGGGCACTTTTACCATGGATGTTGATAATATCTTGCTTGAAAATTCTTAAAAAGTTACAAATCGAATTAAAGCAAGATACACCCTGATTATTGCATTTCATTTTTTTAATTGGTATTATAAAAAAAGTTAGGCGAAATAACTTTTACTTCAATGGATTAAATCTCACAAAATATTGCAACAGCCAACTGTCGATTTTTATTATTTGATTAAACTAACATAAAAGACTAAACAATTAATAGTTAAAAAGGAAATTCATTCACAATTTTAAGCCTGTTGATTCTAATATCTCTAAGGTCAGGTGCTTTGATTAATGAAAAAATCTCTCAGGAGGTAACAAATGATAGAGGCTGTTAGAAATTTAGGGGAATATGCTCTCAAGAAAAACAATAAATCCACAAATGACCCATTAAAAATTTTAATTGATGACCCCGCCAATAGAAATAGTAAAGGTATTTTATTTATTCTTTTTGATTTTGATGATAAAGAAAAAGAATTTAAATATAAAGGAGTAGAGGTTGAAGAGTATTCCAAAGAAAAGCTGGGAAAATACTTGTATAAAAAGGGCTCTCCTAATGGCACAGACATTACTCCTACTGCTATGGTAACTGAGATAGAGAAAACTTTTAATATAAAAATAATAAATTGGTTCAAAAATTACAGTTCTAATGGAAATAGTAAAAATGAAATAATACCAAATATCTATTCCTCTTTGCAAAAGAATAAAGAAAAAATACTCCAAGATTTAAAGGAAAAATCAACAGTAGAAAATAATATCATAAGTATAAAGATTGATAGCCAGTATCCAGGTGATTATGGATTTCTTAAAAATATTTTAGTGAACAGCTCAACAGAAAAATATTTTAAAAAATTTGGGAAAATTTCAAAATCACAAAATAATCTATGCTCTGTCTGTCAGGAAAATAGGGATGAAGTTTATGGTTTTGTAAGTAGCTTTAATTTCTATACTGTAGATAAGCCCGGATTTGTTAGCGGTGGTTTCAGACAGGAAAATGCCTGGAAAAATTATCCTGTTTGCCTAAATTGCGCTTTAACTTTGGAGGAAGGGAAAAAGTATCTTGCTGATTATCTAAGCTTTAATTTCTATGGATTTAGATATCTGTTAATCCCAAAATTTATAAAATCCACATCAAGAGAACAGGAAAAGGATATCTTTAAAATAATTGAACGACAGAAAGACCCTAAACTAAGAAAAAAAATAATTAAATCTTTAACTAATGATGAAAATGAATTACTGGAGGAAATGAGTGAACAAAAAAATTTTTTAAATAATAACTTTTTATTCTACTTAGCACCTAAAGGTTTTGATGGGTCTGTCTTTTCTATCTTATTATATATTGAAGATATTTTGCCTTCCAGATTAAAAAAAATGTTTGAAATAAAAGAGGATGTTGATAGGGAAGACATTTTTAAAACTTGCATAGTGCCAACTTTTAATAAACAAGGGAAAAGAGATGGTGAGAAGCCCTTGGAATTCAATTTTGGAATATTAAGAACTTTTTTCCCAAGAGTCAGTAAAAATAGAGCTTTTGATAAGTATTTTTTAAGTATAATTAATAGTATTTTTATTGATAAGCCAATAGATTATGTGTTTTTATTAAGCTTTATCATACAGAAAATAAGAGAGGATTTCTTAAACAGCTATCCTACAAAGATTGACACTCTCAAAGCCTTTATGTTGCTAAATTATTTAAGAAAATTAAAAATATTAAAAATGAAGGAGGGAACTGGTCAAATGGAAAGCGTAGCTTCACCTAATGAAATGAGAGGTGAGATAAAAGAAAGAACTGAAGTATTTTTCCAAAAATTTTCTAATTTTTTTAATAATAATATTAAAAAAGGAATATTTTTAGAAGGGGTGCTTACACAATTTTTATTGAATATCCAATATCGTGAAAGAAAAGCAACCCCTTTTAGAGTAAAATTAAAGGGCTTAAAATTAGATGAAAAACAAGTTAAAAGACTTTTGCCTGAAATACAGAATAAATTAGAAGAGTATGGGAAAAATTATTATCGTGAGCTAGAGACACTTATTTCTTTTTATTTTATCTCTTCAGGAGATAATTGGCATATAAGTAATGATGAGATAAGTTTCTATTTTGTTTTAGGAATGAATTTATCTGATTTATTTAAGAAAGAAAAGGAAGGGGAGAGTTTTGAAAATGAATAGTAATTTAAAAAATAGATCTGAGCTCTTATTTCTTTACGATATTAAAGATGCTAATCCTAATGGTGATCCTTTGGATGAAAATAAACCCAGGATTGATGAAGAAACCGGTATAAACATTGTAACGGATGTACGTTTGAAAAGAACTATCAGGGACTATTTATTGAATTTTAAGGGAGAAGAGATATTTGTCAAAGAGATTACTAAAGAAGATGGATCCATTCAGGATGCAAAACAAAGGGCGGAGGACTTTTTAAATAAGGATGAGTTAAAAGAGAAAGACTTTACTCAGCAAAAAGAAGAGATCAAAAAGAGTATTCTCGATCAATGCATTGACGTACGTTTGTTTGGAGCTACTATTCCGCTTGATCTTTCAATAAAAAAAGGCAACAAAACTGACAATGTTACAGGTTCTATTACTTTAACCGGCCCGGTTCAATTCCGAATGGGTAGATCCCTTCATAAAGTGGAGTTAAAGCATATTAAAGGAACAGGAGCTTTTGCATCCAGCAAGGGAGCAACTCAGAAGACTTTCAGGGAAGAAGACATTCTTCCTTATTCGTTAATTTCTTTTTATGGAATAATCAATGAAAATGCTGCTAAGGATACCAGGCTTACCGAAAATGATGTAAAACTGCTTTTAGATGGAATTTGGAATGGAACCAAAAATTTAATTTCCCGAAGTAAGGCCGGACAGATGCCTCGACTGCTTTTAAAGGTGAATTATACTGAAGAGAATTACCATATAGGGGATTTGGATAAATTAATTAAGATAAAGAACCTCGAGGGCATTCAGCAGGAGAAGATTCGTGATATTGGTGAAATAGAGTTAGATGCTATTAATTTAGTCGAAAGTTTAAACTCTAAAAGAGAGAAAATCCTAAGTATCGATTTAGCAATAGATGAAAGAGTAAGAATATATCTGGAAGGGTTAGATAGGTCTATAAAAATAAATAGAATCTCATTCGATTAAACCAGAGGTGATTTTCAAAATGAATAAAGTGTTAGTCTTCGATGTCTGGGGAGATTATGCCCATTTCAGGAGATTTTATACTACTACTTCTCCTCTTTCTTTTCCTATTCCCCCGCGGACTGCTCTGTGCGGTCTGATAGGTGCTATAGTTGGTTTGCAAAAAGAAGCCAATGATTATTTAAATTATTTTTCTTTTAACACTACCTGTATTGCTCTCAAATTATTAAATCCGATTAAAAAGGCGGTGATTGCTGAAAATTTAATCCATACAAAAAATGCTAAAGGACCTGGTATGAATTTAATAACTGAGAGAACCCAGATAAGATTCGAATTCCTGAAAGATCAAAAGTATCGACTTTATTTCCATTCCCCGGATGAGGGTAATATAATCTATAAAAAATTAAAGCAAAATTTGGAGCAACATAAAACAGTATATACTCCTTCTCTGGGGTTAAGTGAAAATATTGCCAATTACAATTACCAGGGAGAATTCGAATTCAACGAATATTACTGCAGAGAAGAATATATTTATATTGATAGCGTGATACCCTTAGAAAGGGTATCGGAAAAAGAGGGTATAGAATTTGAGCAAGAAGGGGAATATTTTTCAATAAGAATGCCTCTGGAGTTAAATACAGACAGAATTGTTACCAAATACGGAGACATTATTTTTGACCGAAATTGTAGACCCATAAAGTCAAAAATCAAAGGTTCCTATATAAGTATAGATTATCCTGGTGAAAGGAAAGAAAATATTGTCTTTATGGAATGAACCAAAATCACATCCAAATAAACTATTATCTGATCATTTACAAAGGGTAGGCGGTCTGTGTCAAAATAATTTATCCTCAAAAAAAATAAACTTTACGGATTATTTAGATGTAAATCTCCTGGAAGCTATCGCCTACCTAATCGGGGTAGCTCATGATTTTGGTAAATCAACTTCATATTTTCAAGAATACTTAGCAGAGAAAGACGAAGTAAAGAAAGCAAAACTAAAGAATAAAAATGAGACACATCACGGCTTCATATCAGCTCTTTTTACTTATTACATTGTAAAACAATATTTAATTGAAAAGAATGTATTAAATGAGAAATATAATCAATATCTGCCGGTAATAAGTTTTTTAGTAGTTAAGAGGCACCATGGTAACCTGAATAATATCCTGGATGAAGTTATTGATTTTGATAAAAATGGAGAAGAAATTCTTTTAAAACAGGTAGAAGCAATCGACTTCAGCAGCATTAACTCAATATATCAAAAACTATTTAATAGTATAAACTTTCAATATGATTGTATTGAATTCAAAAAAACACTTTTAGAAACCAATGCTGTGTACATATATAATAAACTTGACAGATATGAGAAAAAGTATGTTCTTGACTTAAGTAGATCAGAAAAAAAATTAGTTTCCAATTTGGATGAAGAAGATACCTTGTTCTTCTATTTTTTAACAATTTTCCTATACTCTCTGCTTTTAGATGCAGACAAAGTTGACGCAGCTGATTTAAAAGAGATAGAGAGAGTCGATATAGATAAGAATATTGTTGACGAATATATTAAGCACAACTTTAAGGTGACACCAAAAAAAGAAGAAAAGATAAACTCGATCAGAAATACCATTTATAAAAAAGTAGCAACTGATAGCCTAAATGATTTAAATTTAAATGAAGATAAAATTTTATCTTTAAATGTACCCACTGGTACCGGTAAAACCCTTTCCTCATTATCCTTTGCCTTGAAATTAAGAAAAAAGATAGAAAAAGAGTATGGATTTAAAGCAAGGATCATCTATTCATTACCGTATTTAAGTATAATCGATCAAAATTATTCTGTTTTTGAAGATGTATTTAAATTATCATCAAAAGGAAATCAGCCCACCTCAAACATCCTGTTAAAACATCACCACCTTTCAGATATTACCTACACTTCCAATAACAGGAATAAAGAATTTGAAAATGTATTACCCGCAGAAATTAATAAAGATTTACTATTAATAGAGGGTTGGAATTCAGAGATTATAGTTACTACCTTTGTTCAATTCTTCCACAGCCTAATTACCAATAAAAACAAATCAATTAGAAAATTTCACAATATGATAAATAGTATCATTATTTTGGATGAAGTTCAGGCAATACCACATTATTACTGGTTATTGTTAAATAAAATGGTGAAGTTTTTAGCGGCAAAATTTAATACTTATTTTATTTTTATTACAGCAACACAACCATTACTTTTTAATGAAAAAGATGGGGAGATAAAACCTTTAATAAAAAATAAAGAAGAATACTTTAACAGCCTGGATAGAGTAGAATTAGTACTAAACTTGGAAACTATCTGTCTGGCAGATTTTAAACTAATCCTGCAAAAAGATCTCTTAGAAAATCCTCATAAAAATTTTTTAATTGTACTTAATACCATCAAATCTTCTAAAGAAATATATAACTCCATTAAAGGGATGAACTTAGCAAATAATAAAAACTATTATCTTTCTACAGATTTGGTCCCAAAGATAAGGCTTAAACGGATAGAAAAGATAAAAAGAAAAACTAAAGCAAGAAAAATTGTTGTCAGTACGCAACTAATTGAGGCGGGAGTTGATTTAGATGTTGATGTAGTATACCGTGATTTTGCACCGCTTGATTCCATTAACCAGGTTGCAGGACGATGTAACAGAAATTTTGGCCAAAAAAGAGGCATAGTAAAAATATTTACTCTCAAACAAGAAGAGGGGAAAAAGGAATTTTACAAATTTATTTATGACTCGTTTATTATCTCAAAAACCAGAGATATTTTTAAAGAATTTGAAAATAAAATAATTTCTGAGAAAGAATTTTTAAAATTAAGTAATTTATATTTTGATAAAGTCAGCAGTGGTAAGTCAGATGATAAATCTATAGAGATTTTAAAAGAGGTTAAGAATTTAAATTTTGAAGAAATTAGTAAATTCAAACTAATCGAATCAGAGTATCAAAAAGTAGATATATTTGTTGAATTGAATGAGCATGCAGAAGAAGTCTATAGAAAATATCAGAATATAAAGGAAATAAAAAATTTATGGGACAGAAAGAATGAATTCTTAAAAATAAGAAAAGATTTTTATGATTATGTAATATCTATCCCTTATCAATATGCAGGTGATTTTATAGAAAATAAAGAAGGAATTGCAAAGTCTATTTTTCCTAAGATTTCCAAAGAAGAAATTAAGCAAGATTTTTATTATGAGATGGAAACAGGATTTAAAAGAAGTGAAGATGTCTCAGAGGGTGAAAGAGGATCTCTGATTTTTTAGTAAGAGGTAAATATGATTATAAAAACAATGAGATTAATGATGGGGTCAGATCAACCTATAATAGGAGAAACCGAAAAATTAAGAGGATTTTTTGCCCGTAAATTTAACAGCTATTTGTTGCTACACCACCATTTAGGTAATGATAAATTACTGTACCAATATCCTCGTATACAGTATAAGGATATTACAGGTGAAAAAATGGTTTTGGGATTGGCTGAAGGAGTTGATGTCTTGCAAACCATCTATAATAAATACGATTGGATAGATTTGGGCGGTATAAAATATAGAATATACAGTAAGGAGATTTTCATTAAAGAAGAAAAATTTGGTACTACAGACTTAGTTAGCAAGTATTTAACATACAGATTTCTTAGTCCCTGGTTTGCTTTAAATGAAGAAAACTACCTAAGATATAAAAAATACAACTTAGAAAAAAGAACTGACCAGCTCAGTAGTATTTTAGTACAAAACATTCTTTCAATTGCTAAAACTTTTAATTATTTCGTTTCTAATAAAATATTTATAAAAGCCAATCTAAAAGAAACAACTATTACTTTTAAGGGCAATTCTATAATCGGGTTTCTTGGAACATTTAAGACAAATTTTGAGTTACCAAATTATATCGGATTAGGCAAATCTGTCTCTCGAGGTTTTGGTACTATTCATCAATTAGAATAATGAGGTGTTAAATAGATGCAATTGGTTATTAATACCTGGGGTTCATATTTAAGGAAAAAAGAGAACTGCTTTTTGATAAAAAATGAAGATAAAGTTTTTGAAGTGTCAGTAAAAAAAGTTGATAGTATACTAATCACTACCAGTGCCTACTTTTCAACTGATGCAATAAAACTTGCCCTGGATAATAATATTGATATTGCTTTTTTAGATAATTTTGGAAATCCTTATGGACGGGTATGGCATTCCAGGCTGGGGAGCACCAACCTTATAAGGAGATGCCAGTTGGAACACTCCGGCGGAATAAAAGGCTTAGCATTAGCTAAGGAGTGGATAATTAAAAAGATTGATAATCAGATTAGCCTCTTGAATGAACTAAAAAACTCCAGGAAAAATAAAGCAGAACAGCTTCAAATAGAAATTGACAATATCATGGAGAAAAAATTGGTTCTTCAAAGCATTCAGGGAGTAATAGAAGATCAGAGAAATAAAATAATGATTACTGAGGCAGTTATAGCTAAAGGCTATTTTTTAGCAATCAATTATATTATGCCAGAACAATATAAATTTGAAGGAAGAAGCAGAAATCCAGCCAAGGATGAATTCAATTGCCTCTTAAATTATGGGTATGGAGTATTGTATTCTCTGGTAGAAAAATCATGTATTTTAGCTGGATTGGATCCCTACATAGGGTTTTTACATACTGATAATTATAATAAAAAATCCTTTGTATTTGATTTAATAGAGCCCATCAGGCCTTTGATAGACAAAACTGTAATTCATCTATTTAGCAAAAGGCAAGTAAAAAAAGAGCATTTTGACAGAATAAGAGGAGGTCTTACTTTAAATAAAGAGGGAAAAACATTACTAATTACCGCTTATAACGAAACTATGGATAAAGCCGTAAAATACAGGGGAAGAAATATTAAAAACCGTAATATTATTGAGCTGGAATGCCACCATATTGCTAACAGCTTTATTAAAGGAAGCAAAGAATAATGCTGGTCTGGATTATTTATGATATTGAGAAAGATAAGATCAGAAGTAAGGTTGCAGCCCAATGCAAAGGTTATGGATTAATAAGAGTACAAAAAAGTGTTTTTCTTGGAACTTTAAATAATAATGAGATTGACGAAATTCATTTAAAATGTAAAGAGCTTATGGATGTAAAAAAAGATTCTATCTATATATTTCCTATGTGTGAGGAAGATTTCAAAAAGGTGAAATTGCTCGGGCAAGCTTTTGACAAAAAAATGGTCAAAGATGAGGTCTTGGCAAAATTTTTCTAGAATCAACTTAGATGTTCTATAAGATAAAAAAAGTAATAGGTATGCAAAGTGGAAATAAGTCCTATTGTTCAGAATGAAAATAATATTTTCCTTACCCCTTCTGAAATAATGGAATATTTATTCTGTCCTCGTTTTATTTATTTTATTCATTGTTTAAATATACCTCAGCATGAAGAACAGAGATACAAAGTTCTTATGGGCAGAGAAGTACATAAAAAGAAATCAAAAATGAATAAAGATTATCTCAGAGAGAAAATTGGCTGTATCAAAAGAGAGCTTCTGGTATATATGGTTTCAGAACGATATCACCTGAAGGGCGAGGTAGACGAAATTTTATTTTTCAAGGATAATACCATTGCTCCTTTGGATTATAAATTTACCGAGTATAAAGAAAGATTGTATAGAACTCACAAAATTCAGTCAATTCTCTATAGTCTTCTAATTATGGATAATTATGGAAGTCAGGTAAAAAGGGGATTTCTTTGTTATGTCAGAAGTAAGAATTTGCTTAAAGAGATAGTTTTTAAAGACGGGGATTTTGAGAAAATAAATGATATAATAAAAGAAATCGTATTTATTATTCAAAAAGGATATTTCCCCAAAGGTACGCATTATAAAAATAAATGTGTTGATTGTTGTTATAAAAATATTTGTACAAAATGAGCTTTAATGATAAAACTCTTTTGCTATAAGGGTTTGCTAATGAAAAATATATGTAATTTTTTAAAAAACTATTCATTTTCACTGGAAAATAACTGCTATTTATTAAATAATAATTATACAAAAACAGCAGGAAAGCCTTATATTTATTCATATTTTAGATATATACTGTTGCAGAGGAACATCCATTAAAACAAGGATTGAAACGATTGTGTGATACAGTTACCGGTCAATCTTTTTTATGGTTGCAGAGGAACATCCATTAAAACAAGGATTGAAACAACAATATTGTTAAAGATAGTAGTGGCTATTCCGGTTGCAGAGGAACATCCATTAAAACAAGGATTGAAACTACCGATGTGGGCAAACACCAAACTATTACTGGCAGGTTGCAGAGGAACATCCATTAAAACAAGGATTGAAACATTATCTGTTCTGCGTAAGCTGCAGCACCATAAGGTTGCAGAGGAACATCCATTAAAACAAGGATTGAAACATCATGTTTTCCCTAATATTCCAAAACTTTATTCTTGGTTGCAGAGGAACATCCATTAAAACAAGGATTGAAACTTCTGTAATACAGAACCAGAGGAATTGGACTATCCTAATGTTGCAGAGGAACATCCATTAAAACAAGGATTGAAACAAAAATATGGAGGTAAAGAAAATGTTGTACAGCAAAAAGTTGCAGAGGAACATCCATTAAAACAAGGATTGAAACGAATTTCTTGTATCGCTGGATGAAGATGAAAAAGAGGGTTGCAGAGGAACATCCATTAAAACAAGGATTGAAACGCAAATCTGATAGTAGGATTGGTCGGACTGGCTAATGTTGCAGAGGAACATCCATTAAAACAAGGATTGAAACTCGGCAGCAATGGCTTGTTCATACATCTTGTTTTCCTGTTGCAGAGGAACATCCATTAAAACAAGGATTGAAACAATTACAGGCTTATTTTGAGATATTATTATTTCGCCGTTGCAGAGGAACATCCATTAAAACAAGGATTGAAACGAAACCTAAAAGAAAGGAGGATAAAATGCACCTGAGTTGCAGAGGAACATCCATTAAAACAAGGATTGAAACATTCCCAGAAATCCATCTCTCATCCCCCTTTCAATGTTGCAGAGGAACATCCATTAAAACAAGGATTGAAACCAAATAATCGTTTTCCTCAAGCCATTCCACAATATTGTTGCAGAGGAACATCCATTAAAACAAGGATTGAAACTGGTGTGCGTAGAATGTTAGATTTCTGAAACTGGATAGTTGCAGAGGAACATCCATTAAAACAAGGATTGAAACACATCCTGTGGATAACTATCATT
>JAKPKS010000107.1 GCA_029553585.1 Candidatus Atribacteria bacterium
GATTTGCCTCAGCCAGATTTTTAGCTGTGGTGAAGTCCCATTCTGTAGTGATCTGGCCAAGGATTTCTCCCATTTCAGCACGGGTCAGATTAGCTTTATCCTGTAAACCAATTGCTTTGCTGGAGTTTTTAATAACAAAAGTACCGTCTGCAATCCTGGGTTGCAGGACATTCCAGGCACCTTCAAAGAATAGGAAAGAGTTATTATCAGTTGCAGCACCGGCATAGAGGTAAAGCGGGTTTCCGGTACCGGTAGCCTTATCAACCAAATATTGGGCTTGAGCTGCACCGACAGCAATACTGTCAAAGGTAACATAATAATCGACCGAGGTGGTATCCAGAATCAGACGGTCATAAGAAATAACCTTCAGACCAGCCTCTTTGGCTTCATCTGCTGAGGCGGCAGCAGCAGTGGCATCATGAGGACAGATTATTAATATTTTAGCACCTTTGGTAATCAATGCCTCCACATTTTCTTTTTCCCTGGCTGAAGAACCCTGGCTAAAGAGAATTTCGGCACTATAACCGGCGGTTTTAAGGGCATCATTAAAGCGTGCTTCATCCTGTATCCAGCGGGGTTCATCCTTGGTGGGTAGAACAATGCCTACCTCTATAGTTTGAGCAAAGGAATAACCGACTACCGTAGAAATAAAGAGCAGAATTAAAATCCATAAAATTGACCTTCTCATTTTTTCTATCTCTCCTTTTAATATTTTATACTGCTGTTTAGAAATGTGTCATTATTTGAGTTTTTTTATACCACCACCTTTCAATTTTTATAATTAATAAATAAGATAAAGTATACTGTCAAAAGTGAACCTCCCTCCTATATAATAATATATTTCCTGGCTTTTAATGTCAAACTTTTGTCCATTTTTCGGTAGATTTATTGCTCTTCAGAACTGCTTCCACAAAAGAGAGACCGGCTATTCCTTCTGCTATTCCAGGGAAATCCCATCCGCTTTCCCCACCCGGGCAGGGATATTGTTTATTTCTCTTACAACCTATGGCGCGAAAGACTGCAGAATAGATATTGGCAAAGGCACAGATAAACCCTTCCGGATGCCCTGGCGGAAATATTGATGCCTTTAACGCATCTTTGCCTAAAGCGGAAATACCTTTTTTAAATATAGTACTGGTACCATCTGGATTCATCAACTCCAGAACCTCTGGAAACTCCTGATCCCAGGACAGACTCGCTTTATCCCCGTATATTTTAATACGCAGGGCATTTCCTTCTCCGGGAGAAACCTGAGAGGCATGAAGAAGACCGGAAGTCGCCTCGTTAAATTTAAGAAGTACGGTGCCATTATCTTCCAGCCGATTTCCAGGTATAGCTGAGTTAAGGTCAGCACAGACTCTCTCCGGGGTTAAACCGGTAATGGTTTGCACAAGATTCAGGGCATGTATTCCGATATCTATCATAGTGCAGGAAGGGCCTGAAATAACTGGGTCAAGATGCCATGTCTGGAAAGCCTGGGGATTATGGATAAGAGGGGATAGCCATCCCTGATTATAACTTACTATAATATTAATTATATTTCCCAGACGGCCTGACCTGACCAGATGCCTGGCTTCTTTAATCATAGGATAGCCGGTATAGCCATGGGTCAGGGCAAAAACCATTTCGGTTTTCTTTTGCATATCCCTGATTTCCAGAGCTTCTGAAAGTGAAATACCTATTGG
>JAKPKS010000109.1 GCA_029553585.1 Candidatus Atribacteria bacterium
ACGATTAAACTTATTAATAAAGGATATTCAAAGGAATCCCTATGAAGGTATTGGAAAACCGGAACCTTTAAAGGGTAATTTAAGTGGCTGGTGGAGCAGGAGAATTGAAGAAAAACATAGGATAGTTTATTGCGAAAAAAACGGTGTAATAATAATTGCATCATGTAAAGGGCATTATGAAGAATAGAAAACATAAAAGCAACAAGGTACAGCCAAAAACATGGTTTTTCTGGCTATTAGTTTGTAATTAAAGAGAGAGCTGAGTTAAAATGGTCAGCTCTCTCTAATTTATCTTTTTATATTTAACGGAATACTGATAAACCTTTATATATTTTTGTTCTTTCTGGAACTACTCTTTCTACTCTTATTTTATTTCTTGACGTAAAACGCAAGACGCATAACCCAAGGCGAGTTTGCAAGGCACACGACGAATCTATTCTACCAAATCAATCCAACCCTCAGGCCCTTCTATATCACCAAATTGGATTCCGACCAGGGTATCATACAGTTTCTTGGTTATCGGACCAACTTCTGTTTGGCTATGGAAAACATGAAGTTTACCCTTATATTCAATTCCACCAATAGGGGTAATTACTGCTGCAGTACCACAAGCTCCAGCTTCCACAAATTCATCAATCTCATCAATATAAATATCCCTTTCTTCCACTTTCATATCCAGAAAGTCTTTTGCCAATACGGTCAGCGATTCTCTGGTGATACTGGGTAAAATAGATGGAGAATCAGGGGTTACAAACTTATTATCTTTAGTAATACCGAAAAAGTTAGCGGCACCCACTTCCTCTAATTTGGTATGGGTAGCAGGATCTAAATAAATACAGTCAGCAAAACCTTTTTTAACAGCTTCCTCATGTGGAAGTAAACTGGCTGCATAGTTTCCACCAACTTTAGCAGCACCAGTTCCGAAAGGAGCAGCACGATCATAATCGGTGACGATGAAATTAATAGGTGCCATACCACCTTTAAAATAAGGACCAACCGGCATACAAAAAACAGTAAAGATGTATTCTGGCGCCGGTCTTACTCCAATATTATCTCCTATTCCAATTATCAGTGGCCTGATGTAGAGAGTAGCTCCGGTACCATAGGGAGGGACATAGTGTGCGTTGGCTTTCACCACCTTTTTGACCGCCTCTATAAATCTATCAATAGGAAATTCGGACATCAAAATCCTGCGGCAGCTATTCTGCATACGGGCGGCATTTCTATCAGGTCTGAAAAGTTGAATTCGGCCATCTTTTCTTCTATAGGCTTTCATTCCTTCAAAACATTGCTGACCATAATGCAGGGCAGTGGATGATTCACTTATATGTAACATGTTGTCCTCAGTGAGCTTGCCATCATCCCATTTTCCATCTTTCCAGTAAGACAGGTAGCGGTAGTCGGTTTTTCTATAACTAAAACCTATTGTGCTCCAATCGATGTTGACAGATTTCTCCATATTCATAGCTATACTCCTTTCATTCTTTCTATTCCGATTATAACTCTTTTTAAAAATTTTTAAAGTATCCCAATATTTATTCTCTTCGATGCTGTTTTAGCAGACCCTCTTTAATTATGATAAAAGGTCCCTTCTTGTTTAGCTCTGATATGTATAGGGGCTTCATAACAGGCATAATTATCAGTATCTTTCAAATTCCCTTCTATACATTATGCATAAAATGCATATTTATCGAAATTATCTGTCTTGGCGCCGTTTGCTCTTTTTTCCCACATTTCAATATGCACTGATAATGGTGAATCAGGTTCTGTTACAAATAATGCCTTATTAAGTTCGCTTGTTCGATCCAAAGTATTATCCCCTTTCTCTGTAGTTCTTTATTTGTTTTCTAACTAATATATAATTGCTTTTATATCATCCTCTTTTTAAAAATACTGTGGTACAGTGCATAGCTCCCCAGCCCTTGAGAATTTCATCAAAATCCAGAGAAATTACTTCAATTCCATGTTTTTCAAGTAATTCCTTACATCTCGGATTACCGGCAGCCTGTATCACCAATCCCGGTTTGAGAGCTACAAAATTTATACCTAACGTTTCTGTTGCTTCGGTCTGGGAAGGGGCTTCTAATATGTTAAAACCTTTTTTCAGCAAGGCGTCAAGAACATCATGAGGGACTTGAGCCGCGTGAACCATTAATGTATCGGAACTAGCAATATTCAATAGGCCATCTATATGAGCATGACCATATGGAATTTGCATATGGATGATTTCAGTTACACCCATTCTCCTTAATTCGTATTCCACTTGCTGAAAACCGTCTTTATTGGTTCTATTACCGGTAGCTAAAATTACAGTATGTCTATTCACCCACATGCCCATAGCACCTTCAAATGTCCCGTTGCCGCTTATGGTTCTTACAATTGGTACTCCAATTTTTGCCAATGCCTCTGCAACAAATCTTTCTTCACCTCTCCTGGCAGGTATTGCAGGCCTGGCAACTATAGCACCTTCAGGAGTCATAAATACCAGATCTCGCATAAATACAGCATTAGGCTTGTCTTCTCTCTGATTCTCAACATAATACACTTTTACTCCATGGTCTTTATAAATCTGGGCAAGGTTATCATGTTCTTTTTTAAATTTTTCAACATCGATAGGTGCCTTAAACCTCATTTCCTTATAATCAAAATTTTCTATTTCTTTACCAGGTCTTCTCAATAAAACAGCTTTTAAATCATCTATTTCAGAAGCTACTCCCCAGTCACCCCAATAAAGTTCCATGTCTTCTTCGAAAGCTGAATCTTTAGAAAACCACCTCTCCCCTGGGATCGCATCTATATCAATTCTCTTGGAATCCATCTTATTATCGTCCTCCTTATATAAAAATAACTATCTTCCCGGTTTTAATAATATATTATAAGCAACATCTATGCCAGAATATAAACATAATCAATTCTATTGTTTTTGCTAATAATCATAAGCCCATATTCCCAATGAAATAAGTAAATACTGAGATATTATGAACAAAAATGAGATAATAGATATAATGACAATTGGTAAAAATTATTTTACTATTTGGTAAAAATATTTTTACTTGCGAGATAATTTTATATAATCATTTGTTAAAGCTTATATTTAACTATTTTATATTTTAAAAGTTGTTTGGATATTTTAAGTAATTTTGCTGCTTTAGCCATATTGCTTGATTTTTTTAGAGCCGTTTCTATGATTTTTTTCTCATAATCTTTAACCAAATCGTTGAGTGTTGTCTTACCTAATACTTCCTCAATATTTTCCTCAGTATGCATACTCTTGTTTTGTATGTAATCAGGCAGATCTTTTTTTTGAATAAGGTTTCCAATGGTTAAATTAAAAGCTCCTTCAATTACATTTTTTAATTCTCTAACATTTCCCGGCCATGAATAATTGTTAAAAATGTCTTCTACTTTTTCATCTACACCGATTATTGCTCTGTTCATATTTTTATTAAACTTCCCAATAAAGTAATCGGTTAAGAGTTTAATATCTTTTTTTCTTTCTTTAAGATTAGGAATATTGATCTGGGCAACACTTAGTCTATAAAATAAATCTTCTCTAAGCCTTCCTTCTTTTATTGCTTTCCATGGCTCTTCATTAACAGCTGAAACTATTCTTATATCGATATCTATAGGTTCAATTCCTCCAACTCTTCTTATCTTTTTTTCTTCAATGGCTTTTAATATTTTTGCTTGAATGTTTATTTCCATTGAATTGATCTCATCTAAAAAAACAGTCCCTCCTTGAGCCACTTCAAAAAGTCCTTTTTTATTCTCCGCGCCGGTATAACTGCCTTTTACTGTCCCGAACAATATGCTTTCCAATAAGGTTGAGGGTATGGCGGCACAGCTTTGGGATACAAAAGGTTTATCGCTTCTTTCACTATGTCTGTGAATAGATTGGATTACCAGTTCTTTACCAGTTCCTGTAGTTCCATATACAAGGACAGACGAATCGGTCTTCGAAATTTTGAGGATCTTATCCTTTATGTCCATCATGGAATTTTCAGCCGTTATTATATCATCTATGCAATAAAGGTCATTTTTACCTTTTGTCAAATTATTATCTTTTAAAGATAAAACTATATTCTGTCTTTGAGCACCTGGATCCAAGTATTTTGATACATCAACGGCTCCGATTATTTTATCACCTGAAATTATTGGCATAGTGGTATTCACTGCATAAATTGACTGTCCTTTGTATGTTTTTAAATGTTGCATTTCGTTAAATATCGGTTTCCCATCTCTTAAAACTCTTAATATACTACTCGTTTCCCAGGTAAGATCGGGATAAATCTCTAAAATGTGCTTACCTATAACATCCTCTTCTTTTAATTTATTGATGTCTGGTCTAAAGGTCTTAAAACATTCGGCAATACCTTTATTATTTGTAACTATCAGACCATCAATGTAATTATATATGTTTAATATTTGCTCCAGATATCTTCTCAACAACTGTAACAACCTCCCAAATAATCAAAATGGAGTAAATA
>JAKPKS010000128.1 GCA_029553585.1 Candidatus Atribacteria bacterium
AGGCCAGAGAGGGTAGCAGGATTGTCTGATTTAAAGTATTACCATGCAGATCTGCATAAAGCTTCCTTTGTGCTTCCCGCTTTTGCTAAAAATGACTTACAGATATAGAGGGTATAGGATAATATTAATCAGGATTTTTCTCTGACAAAATAAGAGAAAAACGGCTGATTAAGACTAAACTATCGTTTTTTGCATCACAATAGTAAAGAATAATAATTTAGTTCTTATTTGAGAGAATTATTATGGTTGAAATCAAAATATCTGACCAGTTGAAATTCAGTTGCCCATCAATCCGGTTAGGTGTCATAAAAGCAGATGTAAAATATGGTCAGGATAATAAGTTTCTCGGTCAGGAGATTGAAAAAACAGTTTACGAGGTCCAAAACTCTCTCAGTCAGAATCAAATTGCCGAATTACCGGTTATCAGGCATACCAGAGATGCCTATCTCGCACTGGGTAAAGAACCAGCCCGTTACCGCTGCTCTGCTGAGGCATTATTGCGTCGAGTAGTACAGGGGAAGGGACTCTATCGTATCAACAATGCTGTTGATATTATCAATCTAATCTCTCTGCAATTCCATTTTTCCATTGGTTGTTATGATTATCATAAATTGAGAGAACCAATCGAATTTGCCATAGGTAAAGAAAACGAAAATTATCAGGCTATTGGCAGAGGTATAATGAATATAGCTTATTTGCCGGTTTTTCGGGATTCATCTGGTGCTTTCGGCAGTCCAACCAGTGATTCTGAACGGACCAAGCTTACCGTCAATACCAAAGATATTTTGATTGTTATTATCGATTTTAACGGGACAGACCCTCTAATAGAGGCGATGGAAAAGACCCTGCTCTATTTAAAAGAATTTACTGATACCGGGAATGCCCAATGCTCAGTTATGGTGTAGATACCACCTTTAAGTTCGCCTTCACCAGAATATTTCTGATTTTCTCCTTTTCTTCCTGTTTCAATGGCAGAAGAGGCAACCTGGTTTCTCCACCTTTATAACCCAGCAGATCCATGGCATATTTAAGTCCGCTGATGCCATAGGTAGTGGTAGTGGCATGATTTACCGGTATCATACGGAGCTGCAAGGCCCTGGCTTCACTTAATTTTCCTGCCTGTATTAGCTGTTGAATTTCAACACACTTTTCCGGGACAATATTTGCAAGAGCTAAAATTCCACCTTTACACCCTAAGGTAAGTGCCCCGAGGAGAGAACCTGCTGTACCAACCAGTATATTAAAATTATCATCAACTTCATTAAGATATTGACCAAGCTGATTAACATTCCCGCTACTATCTTTAATACCGATTATATTTGGGTGTTTGGCAAGTACCGATAAAACTCCCGGATTAATATTAACCCCGGTAAATTTGGGAACATTATATAAAAGGACAGGTATCTCAGCATTATCAGCCACCACAGTATAGTATTTTATTAAGGCCTCATCATTCATCTTACCGCCATAATAAAACGGTGTTACAATGAGAGCAGCTTGTGCCCCTGAAGCAGCTAATCTATTGGTAAGGTAAATAGTTTCTCGTGCTGATTCACAGCCCGAGCCAACTATAATGATCTTATCTTTAGCTCTGTTTTTTATCACAGTCTTTACTACCTCTATTTTTTCTGCTTCAGAAAGGAAAACATTTTCGCCATTAGAACCGAGCACCACAAATCCTTTAAGACCACTGTTATTCCATTTATTAATGTTTTCAACTAAATAGTCATAAGCCACCTCTTCTTTTTTAAAAGGAGTTACAATAGGTGGAAAAATACCTGCTAAATCAATCTTTTTCATTTAAAATACCTCCACTATTATTAATAGATAAAAAATTAGCATAATTCAATTATAGGAAAAAGTCAGGTTCGGGTAAACTTTAATTTTTAAAATATTTTTTTCCAGATATTGACAGGGGCTGATGGTGTATGTATACTTGCTATTAATACTTGCTACTAATATTTACTAATAATATAATTACAGCTACCTAAAAACTTATACAAGGAAAAAAATGTACCACAGCAAAATTATCGGAGTAGGGGCATACGTTCCTTCCAAAATAGTCAGTAATAAAGAACTGGAAGCCATTGTTGACACCTCTCATGAATGGATTGTCAGCAGAACCGGAATAGCAGAGCGAAGAATTTCTACGGGTGAAAAGACCACTCAGCTGGCTGTACAGGCTGCCCGGAAAGCAATTGAACAAGCCGATATCGACAGCAGAGAAATTGATCTGGCTATTATAGCTACCATAACCCCCGATTATTTTACTCCTTCTACTGCCAGTCTGGTGCAGGCGGAGTTG
>JAKPKS010000158.1 GCA_029553585.1 Candidatus Atribacteria bacterium
GAAGAGGATAGAAATAAAGATAAGCCCAAAGAAGAACAGGGATTAGATTTAAACAAAGATAAAGGTAAGGATAAGAATAGAATAATAGATAACCATATGGCTATAAATGAAACAGCAAAAGAGAAAAAGAGAAATAGTATGAAAAAAGAAAATAGTCTGGATGAAAATGGTATTTTAAAGCAAGCTCAAGATTTGTTTGGTGGAAAGATTAGTGAGGAATAAGAAAAGAGGTTTTTAAGTATGGATATGCGATTCTTAATGAAGCAGGCACAGGAGATGCAAAAAAAGATGGAAGCTATCAAAGAGCAACTTTCTCATAAAGAGCTGAAAGTTTCCTCCGGAGGTGGCATGGTAGAACTGCTCATCAATGGGCAGCAGGAAATAAAGGAGATACATATTAACCCGGATATTATTGACCCGGAAGATAAAGAGATGCTGGAAGATTTGGTTCAAGCCGCAGTTAATGAGGGTATCAGGCAGTCTAAAGAAATGGTTAATGAAGAGATGAAAAAATTAACCGGCGGTATAAATCTGCCAGGATTATTTTGATGGTGAATAAAAGATGAGTTCCCGATATGCCAGACCATTAGCAATACTGATTGAGGAATTAGCCAAACTCCCCGGTATCGGCCCCAAAACTGCCCAGAGGTTAGCCCTGTATATTCTGAATATTTCTCGGGAAGAAGCAGGTATATTAGCACAGTCTATTACTAATGCCAAGGATAAGATTAAGAGATGTCAGATTTGTTATAATCTTACCGACCAGAACATCTGTGAAATTTGTCAGGACCAGGCCAGACAGAGGGATATTATCTGTGTGGTGGAAACGGTTCGTGAACTGATGGCATTGGAAAAGACTGGTGGGTATAAGGGTTTATACCATGTTTTACAGGGGGCTATTTCTCCACTGGATGGCATTGATCCTGACCATCTCACCATTGAGCAACTTATTTCCCGCTTAAAAACAGAGGATATAAAAGAGGTTATACTAGCTACCAATCCCAATATTGAAGGAGAAGTAACGGCATCCTATATTGCCAAACTAATCAGACCACTGAATATTAAGATAACTAGAATTGCTTACGGAGTGCCAATTGGAGGCGATTTGGAATTCGCCGATGAGGTAACTTTAACACAGTCTTTATTAGGAAGACAGATTTTTAAGAATGACAAATAAGGTTTAAATAATATATGGAGGTATGCCTTATGAAAAAAATTATTGAAGTTCGCTGGCATGGCAGAGGGGGACAGGGTGCGGTTACCGCATCTAAATTACTAGCCACTTCTGCTATGGCTGAGGGCAAACATATTCAGGCTTTTCCAGAATATGGACCAGAGAGGATGGGGGCACCCATTCAGGCTTTTACCCGGATCAGCGGTGAACCTATAAGAATTCACTGCCATGTAACCAACCCGGATATGGTGGTGGTGCTGGACCCCACATTAATTGGTCCTGTCGATATTACTGAGGGATTGTCTGAGGAAGGCACCATTGTAGTAAATACTAACGAAAGCCCTGCCCAGATAAGACAAAAACTTAATTTAAAGGGAAGAAGTATTTTTACTATTGATGCCAGTAAAATTGCTCAGGAAGAATTGGGACGTCCACTGCCCAATACTCCGATGATGGGAGCCTTAATTAAAGCGACTGGATTGTTAAAATTGGGAAATGTAATTGATGATATTAAGGAACAGTTTGCTGGTAGATTTGCGGATAAAATTATTGAAGGTAATGTAAAGGCCATAGAAAGGGCATTTCAGGAGGTGAAAAGCGAATGAGTGCTGTTAAACAGAAAGGGTGGAAAGAGATACCTAAGGGTGGCTTGATACTAGAGGCAGGTAATGCTGAACAGTATAAGACCGGTTCCTGGCGTTCTCAAAGACCGGTCAGGGATGAACAAAAATGCAATCATTGTCTAATTTGCTGGGTATTTTGCCCTGACTCGTCAATTATAGTGGAGGACGGGAAAATTAAAGCTATTGATTATGATCATTGCAAAGGTTGTGGCATTTGTGCTGTGGAATGCCCGGTAAACGCAATAGATATGAGAGATGAAAATGAATTTCGGGAAAAGGAGGGATAAAAAATGAGCACCAGGATAGTAGCAATTGCAGGAAACGACGCTGCTGCTTATGCTTTTAAACAGATCAATCCCGATGTAGTGGCTGCTTATCCCATCACCCCGCAAACTGATTTAGTTCAGAGTTTTTCTGAATTTGTGGCTGATGGGGTAGTTGATACCGAGCTTATTACGGTGGAGAGCGAACATAGTGCTATGAGTGCCTGTGTGGGTGCTGCTGCAGCAGGAGGCAGAGTCATGACAGCGACTTCTGCCAATGGATTGGCATTGATGTTTGAAATTTTGTATATCGCAGCCTCTAATAAATTACCAATTGTGATGCCAGTAGTGAACAGAGCATTATCAGGTCCTATTAATATTCACTGTGACCACAGTGACACTATGGCTGCAAGAGATGCGGGATGGATACAAATTTATTCTGAAAATGCGCAGGAAGCCTATGACAATATTATTCAGGCAGTCCGCATTGCTGAAAATATGAAAGTACGATTACCAGTTATGGTTATGTATGATGGTTTCATCATTTCTCACGGTATTGAAAGAGTTGAATTTCTTGATGATGTGACCGTACGTGATTTTGTTGGTAAATACCAGCCAAATTTCCCATTGCTTGATGTGGAAAAACCATTGACCTTTGGTCCACTGGATTTGTACGATTATTATTTTGAGCACAAGCGTCAGCAGATTGAAGATATTGACAATTCCAAGCCGGTTATACTGGAAGTTGCTAAAGGATTCAGGGAAATATCTGGTCGAGAATACGGCTTGTTTGAGTCATACCATTTAGAAGATGCTGATACCGCCATTGTCGTTTTGTCATCTGCAGCTGGTACTGCTAAAGAGGTTGTGGATGAGCTGAGGGCTAAAGGGGAAAAAGCTGGTCTTTTAAAACCACGAGTCTTCAGGCCTTTTCCCCACCGGGAAATAGCGCAGGCGCTTTCACATCTGAAGGCAGTAGCAATTCTGGATCGTTCTGCTTCTTTTGGCGGCTTCGGGGGGCCTCTCTTTACAGAGATACGGTCAGCTATGATGGAGTTTGGCAAGATACCTGAAAATATTAATATTATCTTCGGATTAGGTGGAAGAGATATTAATCAGCAGGATATCGCGGGTATCTATGACCAATTGGATGAAATTGTAAAATCGGGCAAGGTAAAAGAAAGAGTACAATATGTTGGAGTAAGGGAATAGGAGGTGAACTATAATGGCAAGATTAAAAGATTTAGTAGAGAAAAAAGAAATTTTGAGCCCTGGACATCGTTTATGTGCAGGTTGTGGTGCTTCTATTGCGGTACGACAGATTTTATCTGCCAGTGATGACCCGGTAGTAGTGGCCAGTGCCACCGGTTGTCTGGAAGTGGCAACAACCATTTATCCTTATACCAGCTGGCGCTCATCATTTATCCATAATGCCTTTGAGAATGCAGCAGCTACTATCAGTGGCGTACAGTCTATGTATAAATCTCTTAAGAAGCAGGGGAAAATTGATAAAGAGATAAAGTTCATTGCCTTTGGTGGTGATGGTGGCACCTATGACATAGGTTTACAGTCACTATCTGGCGCAATGGAACGAGGGCATGATTTTGTTTATGTCTGTTATGATAATGAAGCATATATGAATACCGGCATTCAACGTTCCAGTGCCACACCTCGTGGTGCCTGGACAACTACTACCCCAGTGGGTGAGGTAATGCCAGGAAAAACACAATATCGGAAAGATTTAACCGGAATTATGGTAGCACATAGAATTCCCTATGCTGCTCAGGCTTCCATCTGGCGCTGGAGTGACTTAATAGATAAAGCACATAAAGCTTTCTATACTAAAGGGCCGGCCTTCTTAAATATTTTGTCTCCCTGTCCTAGGGGCTGGCGTTATCCATCAGAGGAAACCATTAAATTATCTAAATTAGCTGTTCAAACCAATTTTTGGCCATTGTATGAAGTTGAAAATGGTAAATGGAAATTGAACTACAAACCAAAAGAAAGATTATCGGTAACAGAATGGATGAAGGCACAGGGGAGATTTAAACATCTTTTGGTTCCAGAGCATGAAGCACTGGTAGCTGAGATTCAGCAGGAAATTGATGATAACTGGGATAAACTGCTTACGCTCTGTGGGGAAAAATAGTTCCCAAGATTCATAGCCCCGGGTATTATTTTCCTTGGAACGATATCCATTTGTTTTAAATCTTTTATTTTAAAAGTGATATTAGACAGTTTATAGTATAGACTGCCTTATCTTTTTTCTGATTGAGGCAGTCTATCTTTACTTATAGTTTAATTTTCTTGAAATTAGCTTTACAGGTGTAATATAATAGTTGTAGAAAATAGAAAAAACAGAAATAAGTATTCCTACTTATCATAAGACCAGGAGGACGAAAAAATGGTAGAAAAGGGTTCCAATAAAACCAAAATGGGTTTAGCTGAAACATTTAAAGGCGGAGTAATTATGGATGTGGTAAATGCAGAGCAGGCCAAAATAGCAGAGCAAGCGGGGGCAGTAGCAGTAATGGCTTTAGAAAGAGTGCCTGCCGATATTCGTGCCACCGGCGGTGTAGCCAGAATGGCTGACCCCAGCAAGGTGAAGGAAATAATGGCAGCAGTTGCCATACCGGTAATGGCTAAAGCGAGAATTGGTCATTTTGTAGAAGCCCAGGTGCTGGAAGCATTAGGGGTTGATTATATAGATGAGAGTGAAGTTCTTACTCCAGCTGACGATAAATATCATATCAATAAATTTAATTTTAAAGTTCCCTTTGTTTGTGGTGCCAGAAATTTAGGAGAGGCGCTAAGGAGAATTGCCGAAGGTGCTGCTATGATCAGGACTAAAGGGGAACCGGGTACCGGAAATATTATTGAGGCAGTGAGACATATGCGTTGTGTGAATGAAGAGATCAGGGCATTAAGAGGATTAGGTAAAGAGGAGCTAATTGTTAAAGCCAAAGAATATGGTGCCCCCTTTGATTTACTTTTAGAAACAGCATCTTTAGGTAGGTTAACAGTAGTTAACTTTGCAGCAGGCGGTATAGCGACACCGGCTGATGCAGCATTGATGATGCAATTGGGCTGTGATGGTGTTTTTGTGGGTTCAGGTATTTTTAAATCAGCAGATCCTGAAAAGAGGGCTAAAGCAATTGTGGAGGCAACCAGACACTACAATGACCCTGAACTGATTGCCCGGGTTTCCGAAGGGCTGGGGGAGGCTATCCAGGGTATCTCTATAGATAAAATCCCTGAGGAAGAGAGGATGCAGACTAGGGGCTGGTGATTTTTTCATTAAAAAACATGGACATCCGGATAAATTACACATTATAAATTACCCGAGATTTTATTGTAACCCAGTATTGATAGCTGTTTCAGACATATCCATAATTTAAAAAAAATATTAAAAATATTTCTCATATTTTTCTTGACATCTTATTCCCAGTCTGTTACTATCTTATTTGCCCTTTCTTTAGGTCAGTAAACGAAGTCTCACTTAAGGGCAAACTATGTTCTTTGATAATGAAATAGCACCCAGCCAGATGCTTTGATCTAACCTCGGGTTATCCCAAAGGATAGCCCTTTAACGGTGTCAATTTTAAGGGGGAAAAGGAGAGACGGATTTCGGTCTGTCTACCCTTAACCCCCTTAAAGAGAACGGAGAGTTTGATCCTGGCTCAGGACAAACGCTGGCGGCGTGCCTAACACATGC
>JAKPKS010000160.1 GCA_029553585.1 Candidatus Atribacteria bacterium
GATTATAATCCTGGAAGTTTAGTCCTCCTGCGTTTTTTAACAGCTTCGGTAGTTTTATTGATTTATGCGTTTATAATACGTATGCCATTGCCTGAAACAAAGGATATTCCCAACCTGTTTCTTCTTGGTTTTATTGGCATAACAGTTTACCATCTGAGCCTTACCTATGGAGAATTGAAAGTATCTGCTGGTTCAGCCAGTCTCTTGATTGGTTCTGCCCCGGTCTTCACTGCTATTTTCGCTATAATTTTTTTAAAAGAAAGGCTAAATGTATGGGGCTGGACGGGGGTATTATTAGGTTTTTTAGGCATAAGTTTGATTGTCAGAGGGGAGGGAAACAGTATCAGTTTTGAACCGGCAACCTTCTTAGTTCTTTTATCGGCAATTTGTACCAGTATATTCTTTGTTTTTCAAAAACCTTTTCTTAAAAAATACTCACCTTTGCAATTTACCGCCTACGCTATCTGGGGCGGGACCTTGTTTCAATTAATCTTTTTAGGCAGCATGGTTCGAAATATACAGAATGCATCAGTTGGGTCAACACTGACCATTGTATATTTAGGTATCTTTCCAGCCGCACTTGCTTATGTTACCTGGGCATATGCTCTATCCCATGTTCCAGCCTCTGTGATGGGCAGTTTTCTCAACTTATCTCCAGTATTAGCGATAATAATAGCCTGGATCTGGTTAAAAGAAGTCCCTACTCCTTTATCCCTGATAGGAGGGCTATTAGCGCTAATAGGAGTAGTTATCGTTAACATCTGGGGTAAAAGATAACCAGAACAGGGTCACATAAAAGGAAAAAAGCAATTATGATAGACCATAGTAAAGATCACCAGCATCATAATAATGCAATGGCAACTAAGGAACATTCTATCCACAATCATGATCAAGCCAATCACCATCTGCAAATGGCACAGGATTTTAAAATAAGATTTATTATATCAGTTATTGTCACTATTCCTATTCTTTTACTATCCCCATTAATACAGGAGTTATTAAATTTCAGACTTATAATTCCCGCAGAGAGTTATATTCTTTTTACCCTTTCTAGTTTTATTTTTTTCTACGGTGGTTATCCCTTTTTAAAAGGTTTCTTTGATGAAATCAAGAAAAAACAACCTGGAATGATGACCCTGGTGGCTTTTGCTACCTCAGTAGCTTATTTTTATAGTTTAGCGGTAGTTTTCGGTCTGAAAGGCAAGTTTTTTTTCTGGGAACTTGCTACCCTGATAGATGTGATGTTGCTGGGACATTGGTTTGAGATGAGGTCAGTTATAGGAGTCTCTAGAGCATTAGAAAAATTAGCCCAATTAATGCCTGATACCGCTCATTTGTTTGAAGAAAACGAAATAAAAGAAGTCAGGATTACTGTTTTGAAAAAGGGCGATAAAATTTTAGTCAAGCCCGGTGAAAAAATACCTGCTGATGGTGTTATCCTAAAAGGCAGCAGTTATATTGACGAGTCGATGTTAACAGGTGAATCGAAACCTGTAAACAGAAAAGAACAGGATAAGGTGGTGGGAGGTTCCATAAATGGAGAATCAGTTTTAGAAGTAATTGTAGCTGGAACAGGAGAAGAATCTTATTTAAACAAAGTTATCAATCTAGTGAAACAGGCACAATTATCTAAATCAAAAACACAGAGACTTGCCGATAAAGCGGCGACCTGGCTTACTACTACCGCATTGGTTGTGGGAATCACTACCTTCTTCTACTGGTTTATTCGTGGACAGGAGCTGGCCTTTGCCATCGAAAGAATGGCTACAGTGATGGTTATTGCCTGCCCCCATGCCCTGGGATTGGCCATACCATTGGTGACAGCTGTTTCAACTTCACTATCAGCTAAAAATGGTCTCTTAATAAGAAATAGAACTGCCTTTGAAAATTCCAGAAAGATTACCATTGTTGTGTTTGATAAGACCGGTACACTGACCGAAGGTAAATTCGGAGTAAGTGAAATAATACCTTTAGACCATCATTATGATGTAAAGGGAATTGTACAATTGGCAGTTTCTTTGGAAAGAAATTCTGAACATCCCATCGCCAGGGGTATTATAAACAAAGCAGAAGAGTTTAAGTTAAAAGCTGGATTGGTGTCAGATTTTAAGATAATCAAAGGACAGGGCATTAAAGGCAGGATAGGAAATAACAATATTCACCTAGTAAGCCGGAATTATCTGAAAAAGAATAACCTTGAGTTACCGGAAGATTTTAAGATTGAGGAAAGTAGAACACAAGTCTATGTATTACTGGATAATAAGATAATCGGTATAATTAATCTTTCTGATAAGATTAGAGAAGAATCTTATGAGGCAATAGCACAGCTGAAAGGCATAGGTATAAAATGCTGGATGTTAACCGGTGATAATAATCAAATTGCTGAAGAAGTCTCTAATAAGCTTAAACTTAATGGATATTTTGCAGAGATATTACCACATGAAAAAATGGAGAAAATAAAAGAGCTGCAGAACCAAGGTGAATATGTAGCAATGACCGGAGATGGGATTAATGATGCCCCTGCCCTTGCTCAGGCAGATATCGGAATTGCTATTGGTTCCGGTACAGATGTAGCTGCCGAAACAGCTGATATTGTACTGGTAAACAGTAACCCGTTAGATGTCACTACTCTTATTTTGTTTGGAAGAGCAACTTACCGCAAGATGATTCAAAATCTGTATTGGGCGACTGCTTATAATATAATTGCCATTCCTCTGGCTGCAGGATTGCTATTTAAGTATGGTATATTGGTTTCTCCAGCCATAGGGGCTGCTCTGATGTCCTTAAGTACCATCATTGTAGTAATAAATGCCCAGTTTTTATCAATAAAAAAACAATATTGAACTATTTTGAATATATTCTGTGACTCTGCTACAGCTTTTCAGAAAAAGTTTTTAGTAGATACTGCAAAAAAACAAAATTTTTTATGTTACAATAAAAACATAAAATGCCAATTACCTAATCTTTATAAGGAGGATGGAAAATGCATGAATGGTCTTTAGCTGAAGCTGTCTTGAAATCATCTATCAAAGAGGCAAAAAAAAGAAATTTAAAGAAATTAACAGAGGTTAAGATTGTCCTGGGAGACCTACAGGGAATCGAAGAGGAGATTGTAAAATTTGGTTTAGATAATTTAAAAAAGGATACTATGGCTGAGGAAGCAAACTTTATTTTCATTAAGGAAGATGCTGTTTTTCAATGCAGAAACTGCCAGAATACCTGGAACTTGAAAGAAGCGAATTTGCATGATGAGACCATGAAGGAATCTATACACTTCGTTCCTGAAGTAGTGCATTCCTTTATCAAATGCCCCCGATGCGGTAGTCCTGATTTTGAAGTAGTCAAGGGTAGAGGAATTTATATTGATGAGATTACCGGTGAGGACTCTGATTAGTGTTAAAAAATTTAGAATAAATGATAATATTTCCAGGAGGATATAATGTTTGATGCAAGAGAGGCTTTGGTAAGAGAAAAATTTGCTGCCTTTAAATGTATTATTCCGGTGGTAAGCGGAAAAGGAGGGGTAGGGAAATCTATGATCTCTACAGCATTAAGTCTGGCTTTGGCAAAAGAGCGCAAAACAGGTTTGCTTGATCTGGATTTCTGGGGAGCTACTGCCCATATTTTACTGAATATAGATAATCAATTCCCTGAAGAGGAACATGGCATACTGCCAGAGAAGGTAGGAGGGGTCAAATTTATGTCGGTAGCTTATTATACCCAGGGAAACCCGTTGCCTATCAGGGGAATGGAATATACCGATGCTTTTTTAGAGCTGGCTGCAGTAACACGATGGGATGATACTGAGTGTTTAGTTATTGATATGCCGCCGGGAATGGCTGATCCATTTCTTGATCTATTAAAATATGTAAAAAATGGTAATTTTTTAGTCATTACCACCCCCTCCAAACTCTCTATCAATATCGTTAGTAAAACATTGGAGATACTGAAAGAACAAAATTTAAAAATCTATGGTTTAGTTGAAAATATGCGCTCACCTGAGGACCATAGTAAAAGAATAAATAATTTGGCGAAAAGCTATGATGTACCATATTTAGGATATATTCCCCTTTATCAGAATCTCGATGTACAGCTGGAAGATTTGAAGGATTTTTTATCTACAGATTTTTTCCTGAGAGTTAAAAAAATAGCGGCTGAACTAAAAGCTTAACATGGAAAATAGCAGAATAAGAGAGATAAAGGAAGAGTTTAAAAAATTTAGCAATCAGCAAAGAGCTAAAATACTTCAGAGATACTTCAAAACTGGAAAGGGTGAATATGGCGAAGGGGATATTTTTTTGGGACTCAGGGTGCCTGATACTAGAAAGATTGCTAAAAAATATGATAATCTATCCCTGGAAGAAGTCACTGGGTTCCTGATTTCACAGATTCACGAAGAACGCTTATTCGCTCTACTTCTATTAATAAACCTCTTCCAGAGAGGAGAAGAGGAAGATAGAAAACAGGTATATGACCTCTATCTGAAAAACACTGAATATATTAACAACTGGGACCTTGTTGATATTTCTGCCGGAAGTATAGCAGGGGCTTATCTTTATAACCGGGATAAAACTCCCCTTTATAAACTGGCTAAATCGGAAGATTTATGGGAACGTAGAATTGCTATTATGGCCACTTCTTTTTTTATAAAAATGAATGAGTTTGAAGATACCATTAGAATTGCTGAAATGTTATTAAAGGATAAAGAAGACCTTATTCATAAAGCTGCAGGGTGGATGCTCAGGGAGATTGGTAAAAGGGATATGGCAAGGGAAGAAAATTATCTTAAAAGATATTATCAGGAAATGCCTCGAACTATGTTGCGTTATGCCCTGGAGAAATTTCCTGAGGAAAAACAGAAAAGTTATCTTAAAAAAAGAAAAAACGACAAAAGTTAGAAGAACAAAAAATATAAATCAGTAAGCTTAAAATAGCAAAAAGCAGATTTAGAAGAGGATATTGAGCAAAATTGAACTTAAATTTTTTGGAAAGATTCAAGTTTTTCTTTACTCTATATAAGGAATTATTTATCTTATTGGGAATTATTTTACTGGTATGGTTGGCAGTAGCTCTAATTATTAAAATATTTATTAGAAAACCTGAAACCTGGGATGATGATGAAATAGAAGATGATGAAACAGAGAAATACGAAACCGAGGACGAGGAATGAGCGATAAATACATTCCTGAAAAAATAAAAATATAATAGTTTTCCCGTAATTTCAGTGAGAGAAAGGTAATATTAAAAATATCACCAAATTTATAGATAAATGAAGAAGGCAAAAATATGAAAAAGCTCTATTCAGTAAGAATTAATAGTTTAACCAATAAATTTCTATCATTGATATTTTCGAAGCTGTTTATTCTGACAATATTATTGATTATGGCCATAGTGGTTACTGCTATTGGATCTGAAGAGATGAAAGTTAAAATTCAAATAAACAATCCTAAACCCGATTTTTCCCTATCTTTAAGAATGGACAAAGGAATTGGCGCAACCTATGTACCTGGCGAGAGGGTAAGGGTTTTCATTAAAACCGACCGATCTTCCTACCTTACTCTTTACAGATATGATAGTCATGGCAATGTGCGGTTATTATTTCCCAATCAAGAAAAAAAAGACTCCTTTATTGAGGCTAATCATGAATATTATGTAGATTATAATATTGGGCAAGATGCCTCATCGGGTGTTGAATATATTCAGGGATTTACTACAGTAAACCGGGTTCTTATGACTAAGGAAATGGAAAGAAGACTGGGTACTGAATATATGCCAATATTAGATGGAGATATAGATACAATTATTCAGAGATTACGAAATACTTTAACAGGCTTGCCATTATCCCAGTGGATAAGCAGTGAAATTCTATATTATCAGATAATTGAGCAAAGACCAGGCTCTGGCAAAATACATGTTGATTCCCAACCACCTGGTGCAGATGTATTGTTGAATGATAGATATATCGGGCAGACTCCTTTAGCTATGGAAATATTAAAAACAGGGGAATACTCGCTACGTATTGAACTTGATGGCTATGAACCATGGCGTAGTGAGGTGCGGATTAATGATGGGAAAACAGCCTTGGTTAATGCTAATTTAACAGGAATTGGGAACTATGGGTCAATTGTCATCAGGGGTAGTGCAGAGATAGCGAGAATCTATCTAGATGGCCAGTTTAAGCGTTTGATGCAGGCTAACCGTGATGTGGTTTTAGAGGAGATCACACCTGGCTTTCATGAACTTAGAATTGTATTGAGTGGTTATACTGACTGGTCTGAAAGAATAATGGTTAGACCGGATGAAAGGATCCAGATGACTGTTAATCTGGAGAAAATTACTGGAATGGGGGCTCTGGAAATTACCAGTAATACAGACCAGGCTATGATTTACCTGGATGGACATTTTAAAGGAGTTACCTCTGCTAAAGGTAGTACCATAATTACGGATTTGTTAGAAGGTAGCTATGAATTACGTATTGTTAAAGCTGATTATCAGGAATATGCAACTCCCGTAAAAATTTATAATGAACATACCTCTCAGGTTCATATTCAGATGGAGAAGGTATCACAGGAAGTGCTAACTGGGGCAATTTCGGTTTACTGTAATGAGGATGATGCCAGGATATTTATTGATGGTGCCTTTAGTGCGCTTACCTCAGCTAATAAGGCGATTATTATTGATGAACTGGCAGGAGACAGCTATGAGATTACGGTAATAAAGGAAGGGCATCGTATCTGGCAGGAAGAAGTAATGGTTAGAGCAGGGGAGACCATTTCAATTTTTGCAGATTTGATTAAAATTAACAGATGATTGGGTTCTACGATAGAATACAAATCATTAAAAAATAACTATTTTTTTATTTTTTTTACTTTATTGCCTTACTTTTACTATTTTAATAAAATATCTCAAATATTTGATACCAATCCGGGAACAGCTAACCTATAATTTCCCTCATTATTTTCAATTTATTCATAATCTTCGATAATTATCAAGATTAAGTAAGCCAATAAGGAGTTGTATGTTAAATCATATTTTAATAATTTATTTATTTTTACTATATTTTTGTTTGACATAAGGGAAAAAGATTATTATAATCTAATCTAAATATTTTATTCCAGAAAGCACATTATAATTATTTAGAAGATAGGAGGTATGGAAAGAAATAAAAGAATATCGGAATAGAATATTGAGAAATACTAAAGAATTATAAAAAGAAAGAGAGGGTGCTTTTTATGAAAATGAAGAAACAATGGTGGATAATTATCGGTATTATTTTTATCAATATATTATTTATCGGTATTTCCCCAGTAATTGCTGTGGAACCTCCATCGGCAATCCTTCCGTTGGAAGAGCTACCGGCAGAAACCCAGGAAATCACTGCTTTAAGAGAAAAGGTAGAAGGATATATTGATGATTATAATGCTCGTATGATCGAGATGAGCGACTGGTTATATTACCATCCAGAATCTGGTTATTTTGAATTTGAATCAGCTAAATATGTTACTGCTGAATTAGAAAAAAATGGATTTGAAATAGAATGGGGGGTTAAAGGTCTGGATGAAGAATATAATACAGTTATTGGTAAGCTGTTTAATAATAGAGACTTACCCCAAGTCTTTACTGCAAAATATAAAGGCAAATCAGAATATCCAGTAATTGCTTTCACCACTGAGATGGATGCCTTACGAGGCGATCCCCCATTTCATGGTTGCGCTCATAACCAGCAGCCTCCAGTTGCTGTTGGTGCTGCTATTGCCATGACCAAAATAATGGATGAAAATAATTTGCCAGGCAGTATCTGGGTAATACATCTGCCGGCTGAGGAAATTCCTCCTCCAGACCCAACTGCTATGTTTAAAGCCGGTTATTTTGATGAGGTAGATTTTGTACTTCAAACACATGGCGGTGTTAACTCCGGAGTTTTTAAAAGACCTTTAGCTGGAACTGGTGGCGCAACACTAATTAATGCCAATATCTATGAATTTACTGGAAAAACTGCCCATGCAGCAGGTGACCCTTGGAATGGGCGGGATGCTGGTGACGCCTTAAGGGCAATGTGGATGATGATTGACATGCTAAGAGAGCATTCTAAACCACAATTTAGGTTCCATGGAGCTATTCTTGAAACAGCACAAGCACCCAATGTTATTAATCCTTTTGTCCGCTTTGATCATTGGGTTAGAGCAACTCCTGGATTGAACCAGGAAGAGCTTAATAAGAAGGTGGAACAGATAAATACGGTTGCCAAGGCAGCCGCAATGGGTACTTTCTGTGAAGTTGAAATTAACCATTATGCAGATTATGTTAATGGAGTATCCACTGCCTGGGCAAATGCTTTAGGATGGTATTATACTAAAATGTATAGCGATGAGGGTATGACTTCTGATGAATTAGGTAGTCTAGAAAGTGGTTGGGATGTAGGCCAATG
This sequence comes from Candidatus Atribacteria bacterium, assembly GCA_029553585.1. Classification (GTDB taxonomy): domain Bacteria; phylum Atribacterota; class Phoenicimicrobiia; order Phoenicimicrobiales; family Stramentimicrobiaceae; genus Stramentimicrobium. The sequence goes on from JAKPKS010000160.1 coordinate 8,429, forward strand.
GGCTTCCTGGAGTATACCAGGTTTAGGCAGTGAAAGAGGTTCCTGGACAATTGCCATGGCTGATGTTCCTCCTACTGCAGGCCATTCACAAGAGAAGGCAGATCTGACTATTACTCCATTAGGTCACCGGTCATTGGCCCTAATGGCAAAGAGGCAAGCTGCCGTTGCCTTACGTTTGGTGACCCAGCCGGAACTATTAGAAAAAATAAACGAAGAACTCGCACAGTGGCGTGAATATGGTATTGCTCAAGGATATGCTACGGAAGAGATGTTCAGACTTAAAAATAAATAAGAAATAAGAGAAGTTGTCTGTTGGATGGAAAGTTTGCTACTTTTCATCCAACAGATGAAATTGCAAATTACTTTTTACAACCATAAATCTTCTTTTTTTCCATCCTTTTCTACTAACTTCTAAAAGAAATTTACTACTTGCCAATCATTTTTCCTTTTGATATAGTTATAACGACTAAAAAAAGGGGGAGCAGATGAAAGCAATTGCGATTGTTGGTTTTAAAAAAAGTGGCAAGACCACCCTGGCATTAAAAATAGCTAAAGCCCTAATAAATAAGAATTATAGGGTGGCTGTTCTTAAGCATTCCAGTAAAGCGGTTGAACATGAACTTAGTGATACAGATAAATTTTTAAAAGAAGTTGGAAGAGTGGCTCTTATTACACCAGAGAGTACCGAAATTATGTTCCAGGCGCAATGGGATTTAAAAGATGTGGTACCATTACTTTCAGCTGATTTTTTAGTTATAGAGGGGTTTAAAAGTTTAAAATATTTTCCCAAGGTTTATTGTTTAAAAGATGAAAAAGAAAAAGAATTACTCGATGATGGTCTGGGAATATTTTCTGCCGGTCTGGATGCTTCTTTACAAGAGGAAGGGCTTGTTGATTATTTAATTAATGAGGAAAAAGATCTGTCAGTTATGGTAGAACTTATTGAACAAAAAGGATTTTTCTTACCTAATAAAAATTGTGGCAAGTGTGGTTATGAGAACTGTTATGAACTGGCTCGGGCTATTGTAAGGGATGAGGAATCACCAAAAAAATGTATTTATGCCCAGGACTATATTGATATTAAAGTAAATGGGAAAACCATTTCTCTCAATCCTTTTATGTCACAGCTCTATCAAAGTTTAATATATAGTATATTAGCCCCTCTTAAAGACATTGACTCTCTGGAGCAGGCGGTAATTGAAATAAAGGCAGATGCAACTGATGCGTTAATTAAAAAAAGGGATAACTGATATAGCTAAAGCAGGTATTGTATAGTTATTTTAAGAAATATGGCAGAACAGAAGGTGGAAAAATGTCTCAAGATAAAATTCGGGATAATATTAATAAACATATTTATGAGAATATTATCATAGGAGGAGGACCGGCGGGATTAACTGCAGGACTTTATCTCAGCCGCTCACGGGTTGATGTTTTACTGCTGGAAAAAGGTTTTAGTGGCGGACAGGTAAACTTAACAGAAACAATTGAAAATTACCCTGGTTTTCCGGAAGGTATTTTAGGACCGGAACTGATGCAAAGATTTGAGCAACAAGCTGTTAAATTTGGTTTAAAGATAATGAACACTAATGTGTCTGAAATATATCCTGATGACCAAGAGAGTAAAAGAGTCTTCGTAATTAAGACAGATGATGGCAATTTTTATTCTCGTTCCGTTATTATTGCTACCGGTGGCGAAGCCAGTAAGCTAAAAGTTCCGGGAGAGGAAGAGTTTATTGGCAGGGGGGTTTCTTATTGCGGAACCTGTGATGGTGCTTTTTTTAAAGATAGAGAGATTGTGGTAGTAGGAGGAGGGGATACTGCTTTGGAAGAGGCACTATTCCTGACCAGGTTTGCCAGTAAGGTTACTATTATTCACAGAAGAGACGAGCTGAGGGCAACTAAAATTCTACAGGAACGCGCCTTTCATAATCCCAAAATTCATTTCAGCTGGAGCAGTATCGTGCTTTCCATCATTGGTAAAACACAGGTGGAAGCGGTTCAATTGAAAAATGTAAAAACTGAAAAAATAACTATCCTTCCCTGCCAGGGGGTCTTTGTCTTTACTGGCTATAGACCCAATTATCCTTTACTGGGTGACCTAGAGGCCAGGTTAGTCAATGAAAATGGCTATATTATTACTGACGATAATATGCAAGCAAGAGTAGAAGGAATTTTTGCCTGTGGAGATGTGCGTGCCAAAGGTTTACGTCAGGTGGTTACTGCCTGTGGGGAAGGGGCAACTGCTGCCTTTTTCGTTGAGGCATTTTTAAAATAGATGACTATATCTTAAAATATTAATCTAAATTTAAGTTTTATGTTCATTTTAGTTAAGAGGGAGGGAATATCATCTTTAGTTTTGGCGTTTCCAGCATGATTTACTATCAGGAACCTATTGAAAAATTATTGCCATTTTTAACAAAACAAGAGATTAATAATATTGAAATCAGGTCAGGAGAAGGACATTTTCATCCACAGGAAATAAAAGACCTTCTTAGGTTAAAAAAGAAATTAGACCAAAGAATGATAACGGTTAAGGCAATTCATATGCCCATAAATGGTATTGATATTTCCCACCCTCAAGAGTATGAGAGAATCAAATCGGTTCGTGAGGTTGAAAAGGATGTGCTGATAGCCTATCATTTGGGAGTTGATTTAGTGGTGGTGCACCCGGGAGCAATGATGACTGATTCTTCTGAACGGGATAAAAGACTAAAGCTCTGTATCGATAGTCTAAAAGAAATCGTAGAATTTTCTCAGAATTGGAACGTCAAAATAGCCTTAGAAAATACACTTCCAGGCAGAGTCGGTAACAGTTGGGAAGAAATTAAAAAAATCATAGAAATAGTGTCATACCCTAATTTAGGAATATGTTTTGATTGTGGCCACCATCTGCTTAATTACCAGAAAATAACTCAGGGAGGATTAGATTTAGAAAAAATTCCTATTAACTGGCAGGAATGTTTATTTCACGCTCACATTCATGATAATGACGCAAAGCATGATTTTCATTGGTTACCAGGAGAAGGGCAATTTCCCTGGACTTCTTTCATAACTTTTTTAAAGAAGATTGGTTATCAGGGGACTTTAATTTTTGAACCAAAAAAACAAAATGAATTATCGGATTACCTGAACAAAATTAAGACTTTCTGGAAAGAAATAAATAATTAAAACTAAAATTTTTATTAAGAAAAAACTGTATTCTTTTAACAATTTTTGCTATAAGCTATATTCTTTGATAGAATAATATCGTTAATTAGATTTTCAAGAATTTGTTTTCAAGGAGGAATCTTAGGTGACTAAACATGATGTGGAGAAGGTGAGAACCTTTGCACTGGTGGGGCATGGCGATGCTGGTAAAACTTCCCTTACTGAAGCGATGCTTTATGATGCCAATATGACCACCCGTCTGGGAAAGATTGATTCAGGAAATACTGTAACAGATTATGACCCCAAAGAAATAAAAAGAGGCATTACCATCAATTCCTCTTTAGCTTATCTGAATTGGAAAAATTCTACTTTTAATATTATTGATACACCCGGTTATCTTGATTTTATTATTGATACCAAGTCGAGTTTAAGAGTGGTGGATTGCGCGATTATTGTAGTAAGTGGTGTATCAGGAGTGGAAGTGCAAACCGAAAAAGTCTGGGATTATGCTGAGGAATTTCAGCTTCCCAGGATATTCTTTATAAATAAGCTGGATAGAGAAAGGGCAGATTTTGACCGTGTAGGTGAAATGATCAAAGAAAATTTTGGGCAGAATGCTGTGCCGGTGCAATTACCGATAGGTTCTGAAGAGCACTTTCAGGGTATAGTTGATCTATTGAAAATGAAGGCCTTTTATTTCCAGACTGATAAAGATGGTAAAAATCAGATTGAAGAGAAGGATATACCCGCAGATTTAAAAACAAAAGCAGATGAATTTCGGCAAAAGATGATTGAAGCGGTTGCGGAATTCGATGATGCAATCCTAATGAAATATCTGGAAGGGGAAGAATTAAGCAAAGAGGAGATATTAACCTGTCTGAAAGGCGGTTTGATTGAAAGAAAGGTATTTCCCGTATTATGTGGTTCTGCTACAAAAAATGTTGGCATCGAATTATTGCTTGATTTTATAGAAGATTATCTACCCAATCCATTGGATTTACCTGATATAGTCGTTACTGATCTGAAAGCACAAAAAGAAATAAAATTAAAAAGGGCAGTAGAAGGTTCTCCCTTTGCCGCTCTTGTTTTTAAGACAATTACCGATCCCTATGTAGGCAACTTAACCTATTTCAGAGTATTTTCCGGTGAGCTCAACTCTGATTCTCAGGTTTATAATTCAACTCAGGATACTGAAAATAGAGTTGGGAAAATTTTTCGGATGCAGGGCAAGGATCAAAGCCCTGTTTCCAAAGTTTCTCCTGGAGGAATAGGGGCTATTGCTAAGCTAAAGAAAACAAATACCGGTGATACATTATGTGATAAAGAATTTCCCATTCTATTTCACAAAGTGGAATATCCTGAACCTATTATGCGATTGGCTATATCTCCTAAGAGTAAAGGAGATGAAGACAAACTCAGTATTGCTATTAACAGAATTCAAGAAGAAGAGCCCACTATTCAAATTTACAGAGACGAAGATACTGGTGAAACCATTATTGCCGGCATGGGAGAGTCTCACCTCGATGTGGTAATTGAAACCATGCAAACAAAATTTGGAGTGGAAATTGAAAGAAGTACCCCTAAAGTTGGCTATAAAGAGACCATTCGTAAAAAAGCTCAAGCTGAAGGGAAATATAAAAAACAATCCGGTGGACGGGGTCAATACGGCCACTGTTTTGTAGAATTTGAACCTCTGGAAAGAGGTAAGGGTTTTGAATTTGTAGATAAGATTGTAGGAGGGGTTATTCCAAAACAATATCGTCCAGCAGTGGAGAAGGGAATAGTGGAAGCTATGAAAAATGGTGTTTTAGCCGGCTATCCTACTATAGATCTCAGAGCAACCTTATATGATGGTAGCTATCATACCGTTGATTCATCCGAAATGGCTTTCAAAGTAGCCGGCTCTTTAGCTTTTAAAAAAGGGGTAGCAATAGCTGAACCGGTACTTTTAGAACCTATTTATGATTTAGAAGTAACAGTACCTACAGAGTATATGGGTGATATTATGGGGGATTTAAACAGTAAAAGAGGGAAAATTATGGGTATGGATGAAGCGGGGAAAGGTAAACAAATTATTAAATCTCAGGTACCCTTAGCTGAGGTATTCAGATATTCCATTGATTTACGCTCTATCACACAGGGTAGAGGAACCTTTACTATGAAATTTTCCCATTACGAAGAAGTACCTCCCCAGATAGCTCAGGAGATTATTGAAAATACCAAAAAAGAAAATGAGTCTGAATCATAATCTCAAAAAGCTAACCATTTTTAAATTATTTTAATAAAATGCTTGTTTTTACTAATTTTGATAATTATAATAAAAAAAAGAATAAGTAATTTTGTAAATAAGGAGGTGTTAAGTTCATGGGCTTGTTTGAAGATTTACAGTGGTACTGGATTGCAGCAATTATCGCAGCTATTGTTGGAATTATCTGGTGGCTGGGGAAAGATTAAAAAATATTTTTTGACTAACCATCAACAATTTTTTGTAGAGATAGTAAAAATACTAAAATAAGTGCAGGGTATTAGTTTTGTTATCTGAAAACCACAGTAACCTGCACTTATTTATTCAAACCTGCAAAAGGAGAAGTCAATATCTAAAAAATCAATCTTTTTAGATACACTTATGATAACTACAGTATGATTATATAGTTCACTATAATAGTTTAGTTGACTTTTAAATCGTTTTTATTTATAATTAATAAAATTTTATAATATAACAAATAGATATAGAAAAATTGTTAACAGGAAATTATTGGGATTTTCCCATCAGAGAGAGTCAGTGGTTGGTGTAAACTGATATGGGCCCTCAAAATACTCACCTGTAAACTGTCTGGGTGAAAGTAAGAAAACAAATAACTCAGAACGTAATTCCATGTTAAAGATAGAGAAGGGTAGATGGGGCTGTAGCTCAGTCGGGAGAGTGCCTCCTTGGCGTGGAGGAAGTCGCGGGTTCGACTCCCGCCAGCTCCACCATTAAATATCTACTAAAATAGGGTGGTACCACGAGTAAACCTCGTCCCTTGTAATTAATTGTTACAGGTGACGAGGTTTTTTATTATAAGAGAGTTTTAGGAGAGTGAAATACTACAATGAAAGAGAGTTATGATTTTAAAATAATAGAGCAAAAATGGCAAAACTATTGGTATGGAGAAAAACTATTCAAAAGCAAAGTACAATCAGACCATAAAAAATATTATGTTCTGGAGATGTTTCCTTATCCTTCTGGCGAACCACACATGGGGCATGTCAAGAATTATGTTATAGGAGATGTAGTTGCACGTTATAAACATAGCAGGGGATTCAACATTCTACACCCTATGGGCTGGGATTCCTTTGGCTTACCTGCTGAGAACGCTGCCATACAGCATCAGATTCATCCTGCTATCTGGACCTCGGAAAATATAAAAAAGATGAAAAATACCTTACTCTCTATGGGTATAAGTTATGACTGGAGCCGTGAACTATCTACCTGCAGTCCTGAATACTATAAATGGACTCAATGGATGTTCTTACAACTTTACAAAAATGGGCTTGCTTACAAAAAGAAGGCAGTAGTAAATTGGTGTCCTTCCTGTGCCACAGTGTTGGCTAATGAACAGGTAGTTAATGGTGGCTGCGAGAGATGTGGTGCCGAGGTGACTAAAAAAGAATTATCCCAATGGTTTTTCAAGATTACCAATTACGCTCAGCAACTTTTGGATGATATGCAGATTCTGGAAGAATGGCCTGAACGTGTCTTAACAATGCAGAGGAACTGGATTGGAAGAAGTGAGGGTGCCTTGGTAAAATTCTCTATTTCCGGTACCGATCAAGCTTTTTCAGTTTTTACTACCAGACCGGATACTCTTTATGGAGTAACCTTTTTTGTCCTTTCTCCGGAACATCCTCTTGTGGAGGGATTGATAAAGGGTACTGATTATGAAGAAGAAGTAACAAAATTCAAAGAGGAATTTCTGAAGGAGAATATTACCGAAAGGGATATAGCCACAGCTGAAAAAAGAGGATGTTTTACGGGTCGATATGTCATAAACCCCTTAAACCAGGAAAAAGTTCCTATCTGGTTGGCAAATTATGTACTGATGGAATATGGAACCGGTATGGTTATGGGAGTACCGGCACATGACCAGAGAGATTTTGAATTTGCACTAAAATATAATTTACCAATAAGAATTGTCATTCAATCTGAACACCCCGAAAATGATTTAAAGGAAGCTTTTACCCAGGAAGGGATAATGGTCAATTCTGAGAAATATAATGGACTTCCCAGCGATCAGGGCAGGGAAATGATTATTGAGCATCTGGAAGAAACAGGATTGGGTAAAAGAGAGGTTAATTATCGTTTAAAAGATTGGTTGATTTCCAGACAGCGTTACTGGGGCGCCCCTATACCAATTATTTATTGCCCAAAATGCGGGATGGTGCCTGTACCGGAGCAGGATCTGCCGGTATATCTCCCCAGAGATGTTGATTTTAAGCCAACAGGATTGTCCCCTCTACTTTCCAGTAAAGAATTTTTACATACCACCTGTCCTCAATGTGGCGAGCCGGCAACCAGGGATACTGATACTATGGATACTTTTGTCTGTTCTTCCTGGTATTACCTTCGTTTTTGTTCTCCACACCTGGCTGATAGACCATTTGATAAGGAGGAGCTCCATTACTGGATGCCGGTAGATCAGTATATTGGCGGAGTAGAACACGCCATTCTACATCTTTTATATTCACGATTTTTTGTTAAGGCTCTCTATGATATGGGCTTTCTTAAATTCAAAGAACCCTTCAAACGCCTTTTTACTCAGGGTATGGTCTGCAAAGATGGAGCGGCAATGTCCAAATCAAAGGGTAATGTAGTAACTCCTGGTCATATTTTTAATCAATTTGGAGTTGATGCCACCAGGTTAATGATGCTTTTCGCCGGCCCCCCGGAATTGGATATGGAGTGGAGCGAAAAGGGCATCGAAGGCGCTTCTCGGTTTTTAAATCGTGTTTGGCGAGTAATCTATCACTACCGGAAATTGTTTCAGGAAAAAACTGTACTAAGTCTGCTCAAAAATAATTCAGTTGGTACAGAGTTTAAAAAATTGGAAAGGAAAACCCAGCAAACCATAAAAAAAGTGACAGAAGATATTGAAGAAAGATTTCACTTTAATACTGCCATTAGTGCCATTATGGAATTGGTTAATGAACTTTATGCTCTAAAGATTAAATTAACCTATATCAATGAAGCGGAAAAGGTAATTTTAAAGTCAGCCATAGAAAACATTATCAAATTATTAAGTCCCATAGTTCCCCATTTTTGTGAGGAATTGTGGCATGAAATTGGCTATGAACAAAGCCTTTATTTCACAGCTTGGCCCCAATTTGATCACCAGCTGATTAAAGAAGAAGAGGTTATTATTGTGGTTCAGATAAATGGTAAATTACGTGATAAAATTGAGGTTTTATCCGGCAGCAATGAAGAATTTATAAAAAAGGCAGTCATGGAGCTACCTAAAATAAAAAAGTGGGTAAGGGGTAAAAATATTGATAAGATTATCTATATTCCAGAGAAATTGGTAAATATCGTAGTACACTGAAGTAAACATTTTTTGTTGTCCTTATTTCTTGTTTCTGTTAGTATATAATTGATAAATTGAGAATTGTTATTTTTTTTCCATAATTTTAATGTATTAGAAATACCTTGTTAATCAAAGTTATTAATTTTTATAATTTTTGTATTTAGACAAGCCTGGAGTCATTGAAAAAGGGAAAAATAAAATTAAATAGAGTTGACCTAAAATTAAATATAAGGTTGAAAGGATGGTAATAATCTTTTTACCTTGAAAGGGGAATTGAAATGGCTTCTTTTGGTGATTTAAATTGCTTTATAGGAATTGGGCGCCTAACCAGGGACCCTGAATTGAGGTATACTCCTTCCGGGAGGGCAGTTTGCAGGTTTGGTCTGGCTATTAACCGCAGTTTTAAAAATCAGGACGGGACTAGTGTGGAGGATACCCTGTTTATTAATATTTCGGTCTGGGGTAAACAGGCAGAACACTGTTCCCAGTATTTAAAAAAAGGGAGGAGAATCGCCGTTAATGGTGAGTTAAGGGCTAACAATTGGGTGGATAGAGAAGGGAATAAGAGAGTGTCTTTTGAAATTAATGCCCGAACTGTTCAGTTTTTGGATTCTCTGAAAGACCTGGATGCAGCTGCCGGCGATGAATATTCCAGAGGAGGAACTTTTAACGAAGAAGAACTGGGAGAAGAAACTGCTGAAGAAGAAAATAGTTATACTGAAGAAAAACCTAACGAAGATGATATTCCCTTCTAAACAGAGAATGTTTTTATTCAATAAATCCAGAATATGTTAACATTTATTAAAAGAAATAAACTCATTTTAATAACTTAAAAAATCAATCTTTTTATCAGTTTTTATAGACAAAGAAAAAAAGAGATGTTATAATTAACCTTGCAGTTTCAAGGAAGTTTAGCATGGGGGCGGATAGCTCAGTAGGGAGAGCACTGGTTTTACACGCCAGGGGTCACAGGTTCAAGCCCTGTTCCGCCCACCAGTGGTTTTAAAACGGGGTCGTAGTGCAGTCTGGTCCAACACGCCTGCCTGTCACGCAGGAGAACGCGGGTTCAAATCCCGTCGGCCCCGCCATTTTTTTAAACTGGCAGTAAAATTTGCCGAGATAGCTCAGTCGGTAGAGCAGTGGACTGAAAATCCACGTGTCCCCAGTTCAACTCTGGGTCTCGGCACCAATAATATTTATTTGCGGAAATAGCTCAGCGGTAGAGCATCGCCTTGCCAAGGCGAGGGTCGCGGGTTCAAATCCCGTTTTCCGCTCCAGTGTCTTATTTAAATTATCTATTTAAAAAAACTGAGGCGGCATAGCCAAGCGGGAAGGCAGAGGACTGCAAATCCTTCATCCTCGGTTCAAATCCGAGTGCCGCCTCCACTTATAAGAGTTGTTTTAACAGGGTGGGCGGTTAGTTCAGTGGAAGAATGCTTCCTTGACACGGAAGAGGTCACTGGTTCAATCCCAGTACCGCCCACCATTTATATATTTTTATTATTTTTTTAGAAAAGAAATCAGAAAGGAAGTAACTCTTTCAACGATAACAATGAGTAATAAAAAAATCTCATGTTAGTTAACGTGAGTTTTTTTGTTTTGGGGGAACAATCAATGGGAGAAATATCTGTTTGTTTATGGGATGGTCGGAAAGTCAATATTGATTCAGGAATAACCTTCTATGAACTACTAAAACAATATGATTTACAATTAGCTGAAGAGGCATTGGCTGTAAAAATTGGTGGTATCAAAAAAAGTCTTTTTGATAAACCGGAAAATCAGGATAAGATTGAAGTAATTACTTATCAGAGCAAAGAAGGAAAAGAAATATTTTTTCATAGTACCTCACATATTATGGCACAGGCAGTTCAGGAGCTCTACCCTGGTACCAAACTATCCATTGGTCCGGCAATAGAAGAAGGGTTCTATTACGATTTTGATTCAGAACATATCTTTTCTCCTGAAGATTTTCCGGTAATCGAAAAAGAGATGAAAGAAATAGTGAAAAAGAATCTTCCTTTTCAGAAAAATATTATAAAAAAGGAAGAAGCAATCAAATTGTTCAGAGAGAGGAACGAGGTATATAAGGTTGAATTACTGGAGGAGATAAACGAGGATTGTGTAACTGTATATCAGCAGGGGGATTTTATTGATTTATGTCGCGGACCCCATGTTCCTTCTACTAAAAAAATCACAGCCTTCAAATTGTTAAGTGTTGCCGGTGCCTACTGGCGGGGCGATGAAAAGAATAAAATGCTACAAAGAATATATGGTATCTCCTTTCCCTCCCGGGATGACTTAGATAATTATTTACATTTTTTAGAGGAAGCTAAAAGAAGAGACCATCGAAAAATCGGAAAAGAGCTCGATTTGTTTAGTTTCCATGATGAGGGTATCGGATTTCCTTTTTTTCATCCCAAAGGAATGATTATTCGAAATCTGCTGGAAAATTATTGGCGTGAAGAGCATACGAAAAGGGGATATCAGGAAATAAAAACCCCCATTATTCTCAATAAATCCTTATGGATGCAATCTGGTCATTGGGACCATTATAAAGAAAATATGTATTTTACCAGGATAGATGACGAGGATTTTGCCGTAAAACCGATGAATTGCCCTGGCGGCATTCTGATCTATAAAAACAGATTGCATAGTTATAAAGAACTCCCCCTGAGGGTAGCAGAGCTGGGATTAGTTCACCGACATGAACTATCCGGGGTGCTGCATGGTTTGTTCCGGGTTCGTTCTTTTACTCAGGATGATGCACATCTCTATATGATGTCCTCTCAAATAAAAGAAGAAATTCAGAACCTGATTGAATTTGAAGGGTTTTTTTATAAGGCTTTTGGTTTTGACTATGATATCGAGTTAAGTACTAAACCCGAAAATGCCATGGGTTCTGATGATGTATGGGCAAAAGCTATAAATAGTTTGAAAGATGCTTTAGACGATAAGGGAATAGTTTATAAAATTAATGAGGGTGAAGGTGCCTTTTATGGACCTAAAATCGATTTTCACCTCAAGGACTGCCTTGGAAGAAAATGGCAATGCGGTACCGTGCAGCTTGATTTTCTTATGCCGGAAAAATTTGATCTTTATTATGTAAACTCTCAGGGTGAAAAAGAGAGACCAGTAATGGTACATAGAACGATTATGGGCAGTTTGGAGCGTTTTATTGGCATCTTAATTGAACAATTTGCCGGTGCCTTTCCTACCTGGTTGGCCCCAATTCAGGTTATTTTGTTGCCTATTGCTGACCGGCATATCGAATATGGTCGTAAATTAGAAAAGATTCTATTCGATAATAATATTCGAGTGGAGCTTGATGAGGATAATGAAAAAATTGGGGCTAAAATAAGAAGAGCTGAAATGCAAAAAATCCCCTATATGTTAATTTTTGGAGATCAGGAAGTAGAGAATAATTCAATCAATGTTAGGAAACGGGCTGAAGGTGATTTAGGCTCATCATCTATGGAACAATTTTTAGAAAGGATTAAGATAGAAATCAGGGAAAAATCTTAAAGCTGAAAATTGTACCACGATAGGATAGTGAGTAGAAGAAATGTATGGTACCCATTTAAGATTGGTGATATATTAAAAGATAATAATTAACATAAATAAACTGTCAAATCGTTCTTAAAAAAATACCTTATTGACTAAGAAAAAGCAATATGCTATATTCATTTTACAAGATTTTTAAATAATAGAAAAGATATCCTATTGAAGGAGGAATGTGAAATAAAGTCAAAATCTAATTTTCGGGTGAATCAGGAGATTAAGGCTCAAAAAATTCGCTTAATTGGACATGATGGAAAACAACTTGGCCTGGTTGATAGAGAAGCAGCTTTGGAAGAAGCACAAAAAGTTAATCTCGATTTAGTGGAAGTATCACCTGAAGCCAGCCCGCCTGTTTGTCGTATTATGGATTATGGTAAATACCGTTATATGATAGAGAAAAGGGCGAAATCAGGTAAAAAGAAACAAAAGGCAACTACGTTAAAGGAAATTAAGATACGTCCCAGTATTGGAGAGCATGATTATCAGTTTAAGGTAAGGCAGATCCAAAATTTTTTACAGGATGAAAATCGTGTTAAAGTTACAGTGATGTTTCGGGGAAGAGAAATGAAATTTGTTGAGTTAGGACAAGAGCTTTTAGATCGGGTGATATTGGAAACAAATGAGTTTGCTAAAGTGGAGAGAAAGCCGAAATTAGAAGGAAGAAATATGACTTTAATTCTTATTTCTAACAAGAGTAATTAAGAGTATCCTATTTAATTTATAAATTTTATACCTATATAATTACTACTATAAGTAAGTTCTTTTTTTTAGGTAAACAATATTTGATATAATATTAAAAGGATTGAAATTAAATATCTTAACAATTAACAATTGATAGCAAAGAAGTGAATTATTGAAGTAATAAATGGAGGAATATCAATAATGCCCAAAATGAAAACACACCGTGGTGCTGCAAAACGTTTTAAAGTAACAGCTACCGGAAAAATAATGCATGCTAGGACCAATAAAAACCATATATTGACCAAAAAGGCACCTAAAAGAAAGAGGCAATTAGCTAAGTTAACTACTATTGCTAAAAGTGATAGTAAAAAAATAAAACAGTTACTTCCTTATCTATAGGATAATATTTTTATAACATTATTAGTTAAACTGAATCAAGTACTTGTATGAGGAGAGAAAGTTATGCCAAGAGTAAATACCAGTGTCGCTTCCAGAAGCAGAAGAAAAAAGATACTTAAGTCTGCCAAGGGGTATTGGGGTGGCAAGAGTAAATTATTGCGTACCGCAAAAGATGCAGTTAGAAAGTCTTTAGCCTATGCTTATCGCGATAGGAGAGTTAAAAAAAGAGATTTTAGGAGTCTCTGGATTACCCGTATAGGTATTGCTGCCAAAGGAGAAGGAACTTCCTACAGCCAATTGATGAATGCCCTTAAAAAAGCTAATATACAAATAAATAGAAAGATGTTAGCGGAAATGGCTGTTTACCATAGTGAAGGCTTTAGTCAGCTGATAGCCATGGTTAGGGCAGGGAGTGAATAGTTTTTTTGCTTAATATAATTATCATAAATTTTTAAAATTGCATAGAGGAAAAATAAAAGACAGTAGATAGGCTTGCTAATAACTGCAAATGTTATTAACCGGTTTAATCGAATTTCACTTTTAAAAATCCGGCTGAAAGGAAAAGAATAAGAGTAAGCCAGGACGGACTATTCCGTTACAGATAAAAGAAGAAATTTGGACTTGAATCTTAACAAGTCAAAAAGGGTGGTAACGCGGAGAAGTTTATAATTTTCGTCCCTTTATGAGGGATAAATTATAAACTTCTTTTTTTATACATAGTTCTATAAGGAGGGAATCTGATGGAAAAAGAGATTAAAAATTTAAGAGAACAATTTAAGAAGAGCCTTGCAGCTTTGAAAACCAGAAAAGAATTGCTGATAATAGAAAACGAATACACCGGCCGTAAAGGTATTGTTGCTCAAATGCTAAAGAGAATAACCTCATTAACACCAGAAGAGAGACCCAGGGCAGGCCAGCTGTTGAATCAAATAAAAAAAGAATTTCAAGATGCCCTTATAAAAAAGGAAAAAGAATTTTCCCAGGAAGGATGCCGGGAAGAGGAATATATTGATATTACCTTCCCGGGTCAAAATTTCATTCAGGGAACTATACATCCAGTGGAATTAATATTGAAAGCCACTGAAGATATTTTTTTAGGCATGGGATTCACAATCGTAGACGGACCTGAAATTGAACTCGATTATTATAATTTTGAGGCATTAAATATACCCAAAGACCATCCGGCCCGGGATGTACAGGATTCTTTTTATGTTACCCCGGATATTCTCTTAAGGACACAGACCTCTCCCATGCAAGTTCGAACAATGGAAAATCAGTCCCCACCGGTACGCATAATCTCCGCTGGAAAATGCTATCGCAGAGATTCTATCGATAATACTCATACCCCTATGTTTCACCAGATAGAGGGATTGGCAGTAGATGAAGATATTTCTTTAGCAGATTTAAAAGGAGTAATAACAGAATTTTGCAAACAGATTTTTGGGAAAGATAGAATAATAAGGTTCAGACCAGGGTATTTCCCATTTGTTGAACCGGGAGCCGAGGTAGATGTCTCTTGTGGATTATGCCATGGAAAAGGCTGTTCATCCTGTGGCAATAGTGGTTGGCTGGAAATTATGGGGGCTGGGATGGTTCATCCGCACGTTTTAGAAATGGTGGGTTATGATGCCGAAAAATATACCGGCTTTGCCTTTGGGATGGGTGCTGAAAGAATTGCCATGCTAAAATATGGTATTAATGATATTCGGCTATTTTTTGAAAATGATATTCGTTTTTTAACTCAATTCAAATAGCTGAAAGCTTAGAAAAGGGGGGAATAGTTTTTATGCAGGTTTCATATAATTTATTAAAACAGTATGTGGATATTGATTTTTCACCAGAGGAACTGGCATCACGCCTTTCTATGAGTGGTATTGTAGCTGAACATACCAGGTCAGTATTGGATGGAGTTCGAGGAGTATTTATAGGTAAGATAACTGAGCTTAAACCCCTGGATAAGGACAGTTTTTTAACAGTCTGTACTATAGATTTAAAGAACCGGATACTGGAAGTAGTTTGTGGCGCTAAAAATATGAAAGAAGGGGATATTGTTCCGGTAGTAATAGAAGGGGGTACCCTGCCAGGATTAGGAGTGATTAAAGGTAAAAAAATTCAGGGATTCCATTCCGGGGGGATGATCTGCTCTGCTTCAGAATTGGGATTGGAGAAAAGTAAATCGCCAGGTGTTTTAATTTTAGAGAATCATTTAACCCTGGGAGAGGAAATAAGAAATATAAAAGATATTAGGAATGATGTAATATTTGATTTTGAGATCTTTTCTAATCGCCCTGATTTAATGAGCATTATTGGACTGGCTCGAGAAATATCAGTGATTTCAGGTAATCCGTTACGTTTACCGGATATTCAGATTGTTGAAACAGCCGAAAAAGTAAGTGATTCTATCTCAGTGGAAGTGATAGATGAAGACCTTTGTCCGCGTTATGCCGGGAGAATTGTTAAGAGATTGCAGGTACAGGAATCACCATTCTGGTTAAGGTGGAATTTATTTTTATTGGGTATCAGACCAATCAACAATATTGTAGATGTAACCAATTATGTTATGATGGAGACCGGTCAACCATTACACGCCTTTGACCTTGATTTTATTCATGGCCAAAAAATAATTGTACGCCGAGCTAATCCTGGAGAAATCTTTAAAACACTGGATGGTATTGAACGAGTATTGACCGAGGAAAATCTGGTTATTGCCGATTGCGACAGATCTATAGCCCTTGCCGGGGTTATGGGAGGTGAGAATTCAGAAATTAAGAATAAAACCAGGGATGTATTTTTAGAATCAGCCTATTTTGAGCCGATCAATAACCGGAGAACCAATCGATATTTTGCTATGAGGACTGATGCCTCCAACCGGTTTGAAAAAGGTATAGACCCCTTTGGCCAGGTTTTTGCAGTGAACAGGGCAGCAAGTCTTATAACCCAATTAACCACAGGCCAGCTTTTATCCGGGGTTATTGATCAATACAGTAAAAAACTGGGCAAACCTGAACCTATTGAACTAAATTGGTCTAAAGTGCAAAGAATTACAGGTACCAGAATTGGAAGGGATAAGCAGGAGGAGAAAGAAAGAATAGTTGATATTTTGACGAAATTAGAATTTAAAATTGATTTTCAGGATGAACATTCTTTAAAACTTACACCACCCAGTTTCAGGGGTGATGTAGAAAGGGACGTTGATGTAATTGAAGAGGTAGCCAGGGTATTTGGTTATGAAAATATCCCATCCACTCTGTTTACAACAACTGTAGCCCAGGAAGGTAAAAATGAGAGACAAAAGGTAGTGGATAAAACAAGAAATATTCTGGTTGGATGTGGAATGCATCAGATAATAAGCTATAGCATGATTAGTCCTAAATGTTTTGATTGGCTTAGGTTACCCTCTTCACATTACCTTCGTGAGGCAGTCGGGTTAACCAACCCCTTGCTTCAGGAACAGACTATTATGAGAACTACTCTAATACCTGGATTGCTGAAAGCCATACAATGGAATGTAAATCATAGTGTGGAAAGAATTAAATTGTTCGAAATGGGAAGAGTCTATTTTCCTCAAAATAAGAAACACGGTATATCTCTACCTCTTGAAAAATTGATGGTAACTGGAGGAATTGCTAAAATCGGCAGAGGAAATATATGGGAAAAAACAGAAAATTGGAATATCTTTTACCTGAAGGGGATATTAGAATCGCTATTTGACAGCTTAGGGTTGTTGGATGTTGATTATCTACCGGGAGACCTGCCTTTTTTTCACCCCCAAAAGAACGGTATAATAAAGAGTCTGGGTAATACAATAGGGATATTTGGAGATTTACACAAGGATATTTGTAGCTTTTTAGATATTCGGGGAGATATTTTATTATTTGAATTGGATTTTGCAGAATTATTTCCACTCTTAAAAAGAGAAATCACTTTTGAGCTCTTACCTAAGTATCCTTATATTCAAAGGGATATGGCGATAGTAGTTCCAGAGAGTGTAGATTTTGCCCGGATCAAAAAAGAAATTTTTAATATAAAACCTGATATTGTTAAAAATGTGGAAATATTTGATGTATTTAGAGGAAAGCAAATCCGACTTGGTTGCAAAAGTATTGCTTTCTCAATAGTCTTCCAGGCTAATGACCGGACTTTGACTGATATGGAAGTCGACAAAGTAATAGAAAATGTTACAATAAGGTTAAAAGAACTATTTCAGGCAGATTTAAGGCGATGATTGGGTAAAATGAGGGGGTTTTGGTAAACATCATTAATTTGGTTGACTTAATTATTCTTATAATTGTCTTATTCAATCTATTTTTAGGTTTTAAAAGAGGTTTAATTGCTGAATTATTAACTTTGATCGGGCTTATTTCCGCTATTTTTATAGCCATATTCTGGTATCAGAACCTCAGTACATTTCTTCTAAGGCAATTTAAATGGAATGAAACTCTATCCAGTATACTTAGCTTCATCATTATTTTTATTGTGATTATATTATGTTTTAGAATACTGGAAACTATATTGAGTCGAATAACAACTTTCTTGTTGTTGAATTGGATTAACAATCTGGGTGGTGCTTTATTCGGATTTATTAGGGGAGCTATTATTGTAAGTATATTACTATTTTTAATAAACTTTATTCCATTACCCCACCAGATAAGAACCCAAATATCTGAATCACTACTATCTAAGCATTTACTTAATTATGTAATAATAATTTATAGCTCGGTACGAGAATGGTTACCAAAAAATTTTCAATTTGAAGTTGAATTTTTAAGAGGATTATATTATCAAAATATCAGTTCCTGAAAGTTTAAAAAATAAAATTATTTTTTAAAATAAATTTTAATAAAATGGAAAAATAAAACTTTACTATAATTCAGTATGAAGCATTAATAAACGGGAGTTTCAGGGGGGATGATTCCCTTGACATTAACCTTATGAATCAACATATTTTGAAAGTTCTGGATTTTTTAAAGATAAAAGAATTATTAAAGAAAGAACTCTTTACCTTCCCGGGAAAACAAAAACTAAAAGCCCTTCAGCCTTCTGCAGATTTTGTTTTAGTAAAACAATGGCAAAACGAAACAACTGAAATGAAAAATGTCTTAGAATTGATTAGCCATTTGCCCCTGATACCTCTTGAGCAAGATATTGAAGGTGATATAAAACAAGCTGAAATTCAGGATAGCATTCTGAATGCAAAGACTTTAGCCTATATTGCAAAAAATTTGGAAGGCTTCCATCAAATAAAAGAATTTTTTGAAAAAAGAACCCAGAAAGAATTTCCCTTACTAACCAGAAAATCCTCTGATTTGAAATACTTTAAAGTACTGGAAAAAACCATAAGAGATTGTATCAATGAGGAAGCCCAGATTGTTGATGATGCCAGCCCCATCCTTAAAAAGATAAGACAAAAGATACGAAGCATTGAAAAAAAAATAAGAAACCATTTAGAGAATATAATCAAAGACCCTCGCGCTCGATCCCTGATACAGGATGATATTATTACTATCCGGCAGGGAAGATTTGTTATCCCCATTAAACAACATGAGAAAAACAAATTTCCAGGAGTAATACACGATAAATCAGAAAGCGGTCTGACTGTTTTTGTGGAACCCCTTATCATAGTTGAGTTTAATAATGAATTAAGAGAACTTTTTCAGGAAGAGAAAAAAGAGGAGTATAGGATACTGCAAAGTTTAACCTCTTTGGCAGGTCAGAACGGTGAAGATATACTGGCTAATTATAATATTTTGGGTGAATTAGACCTCATAAATGCTAAAGCCGAATTAAGTATAAAAATGAATGCTACTGAACCAAAAATTAATAATCAGGGAATTATTCAGCTTTTTAATGCCAGGCATCCTCTTTTAAAAAACAAAGTTATCCCTATTGATATCGAATTAGGGAAAACATTTAACACCTTGATAATTACTGGGCCCAATACCGGGGGAAAGACAGTAACCTTGAAAACAGTAGGCTTGCTGAATCTAATGGCACAATCAGGATTGCATATACCTGCTGGAGTGGATAGTGAAATAACTATTTTTAGACAAATATTTGCCGATATTGGTGATGAGCAGAGTATTGAACAAAATTTAAGTACCTTTTCTTCTCATGTTAAAAATATCATAGATATATTAGATGCTGCCGATGACTCATCTTTGGTATTGCTCGATGAGTTAGGGGCTGGGACCGATCCCTCTGAGGGTTCGGCTTTAGCAATGGCTATCCTCGACTCATTAAAAGCCAGGAGAGCTAAAGTCCTGAGTACCACTCATCATGATAGTCTCAAGGCCTATGCCTATCTTACTGATGGGGTAATGAATGCCAGGGTGGAGTTTGATGAGGTATCTCTGCAGCCGACCTATAAGATATCTATTGGCTTGCCAGGTAAAAGTTGTGCTTTTGCTGTAGCAGAAAGGTTAGGTTTGCCAAAAATTGTTTTAAAAGACGCAGAAGGTTATCTGGAAAGAGAAAAATTAGATCTGGAAAATTTAATTAAGAGTATGGAAAAAGATAGAGCCCGGATTGTCCATAACTTGAAAGATATTGAAGAAGAAAAACAACAGGTCAGGCAATTAAAGGAAGAATTAGAAGAAAAGATTGAAACCCTGGAAAAGGAAAAAACAAAGATAAAACTGGAAGCCTATCAGGAAGCTGAAAAAATAGTAACCAGTGCTCAGGTTAAAGCAAGGGAGGCCATTACTGCCTTGAAGAGGAAAAAAGGTATAACTGAGAAATTAGATGAGGAGATCAATGTCCTGGAAAATATCAAAAAAGAAATAAAAACCCAGGCTAAAGAATGTTTTACTTTTCAGGAAGAAATCAGTCCATTGAAAGAAGGAGATCAGGTTTTACTGAAAAGTTTGGGCAAAGAAGGGATAATTCTGAATAAGGATGATAAAAAACAACAATATATGGTGCAGATAGGAAGTTTAAAAATTAAAGTTGCTGCTGATGCTCTGCGAAAAATAACCAGAACCGCATCGGAACAAAAAGAAAAAGAGGAACATACTAAACCTGCTTCCCTTACTTTGGAAGGAGATATTGTAGGGAAAAAGGCCACCTTTAAAAATGAATTTGATATTCGCGATATGAATGCCAGTGAAGCTCGTACCAGATTAGAAAAATACCTGGATGATGCCTTTCTTTTAAATATATCACCAGTATACATTATACATGGAAAGGGAAGGGGAATTTTAAGAAAGACTGTTACTCTTTTATTGTCCAAATTAGAATATGTAAAGAATTATCATTCTGGAGAGGCTTATGAGGGAGGAGATGGAGTAACTGTAGTGTATTTTTAAAACAGTTAAGAATTAATCTCGCTTTTCTAACCTTTTCTTTAATTCTTCCACCAATGATTGCAAGGTTTCTTTTTTGCTTTCTTCAGGTTGATTAGCCTTGCTACCAGATTCTTCTTTTTTAAGGATTTCAATTTCCTCCAGCAGGGGAAATTTTTTTTCACCAGAAATGACCGGTATTTCTTCTTGGGGTGGTCTTTGCTGATTCGTATTCGAATATTCAGGGATTAATCCGGTGCCTTCATAACAGATTTGAGTAGGCTCAGTACCAGCCAGGAAAATAACCGAAACAGTTTTAGCACACTTGTTGCTGGGTAAAAGCCCGGTTTTTGCACATACTGAAATTTCATTAACATAATCTGACTTAGAAAAATCTCTGACTGGCTTATCCTGCAATGCCCCGGCCATAAAATCACGCCAGATAGGGGCTGCCACCACTCCTCCAGTCATTCGATTGCCCAGAGGTTTGCGGTCATCATTACCGATATAGACGGCACAAGCTAATTCGGGGGTGAAACCTACAAACCAGGCATCCACAAATTCGTCAGTAGTACCAGTTTTTGCTGCCGCAGGCCTGTTAATCTTAGCACTGGTACCAGTACCTCTTGAAATAACACCTTCCATCAATCCAATAAGGGTATAACATACCTCTTCTGAAAAAACCTTTTTTTTAACAATATGGTTCTGTTCCAACACCTTACCATTAAAGTCTTCCACTTTTAAGATAGCTATCGGCTCCACATAGGTACCCATATTGGCAATGGTGGCATAAGCGGAAGCCATTTCTAAAGGAGTAACCTCAGAAGTACCAAGAGCTAAAGAAAGGTCTGGTCTTAGGGTACTGTTTATTCCGGCTTTATGGGCGTTTTGTATGACATCTCTGACCCCGATAATTTCCAATAATTTTACACCTACAATATTGATAGAATCCTCAAAGGCTTCCCGTAAGGTGATTTGCCCTCTAAATTCCTCTTCTTCATAATTTTTAGGAGACCAGCCATTTTCATAAACAACAGGAGAGTCATCAATAGTGAAGCTTGGTGAAATGCCTTTTTCAATGGCAGTCAGATAAACAAAAGTTTTAAAAGCTGAACCGGGCTGACGATAGGCCTGAGTAGCTCTGTTAAATTCACTTTCTTCATAGTTTTTTCCCCCTACCATTGCTTTAATATAGCCTGTTTGCGGTTCAATGGCGATTAAAGCCCCCTCCCGTCCACTTTTCAAGAAAGCATCTTGAGCCTTATTCTGCATATCTAAGTCCAGTGTGGTATAGACTTTCAGACCACCCTTGAATACCATATTAACCCCATATTTATCTAATAATATCGTTCTTATATAACTCGAAAAATGGGGAGCAACCTCCTGCACCTCATGGTGGTGGCTTAGCTTTATCTCTTCTTCAATGGCTGCCTGATATTCACTCTCATCAATAAATCTAAGGTCAAGCATTCTTTTTAAAATAATATTTTTTCTCCTAAGAGAAGACTCTAAATTTAGAAAGGGGGAATAAAATGAAGGTCTTCGTGGGATCCCGGCAATTAATGCGCTTTCAGCTAAACTAAGTTCTGAGACTGACTTATCAAAATATAAATTGGCTGCAGAGACTATGCCATGTGCCCCATGACCAAAGTAAATAAGGTTAAGATACATTTCCAGGATTTCATCTTTAGTGAAAGTCCTTTCAATCTGCAAGGCCAAAAGGGCATCCTTAACCTTACGGGAAATAGTTTTTTCTCTGGTTAAAAAAGTATTTACTGCCAGCTGCTGGGTGATGGTGCTCCCACCTCCTGTAATTCTGCCCTCTCTGATATTCTCAAAGATTGACCGTACAATACCCCGTACAGAAATGCCGTGATGTTCGTAAAAATTAGTATCTTCGATGGCTATAAATGCATCAATAAGATGTTTAGGTGTTTCAGATAAAGAAATAGGTGTTCTATTTTCTTGAAAAAATTCAGTGATTAGTTTCCCGTTAATATCATATACCCTGCTGGTAACCGGATTTAAAAAATTACTGGTTTTTACTACCTCGGCCATTTTTTGGCTGGATAATGATATTAAAAAGATAAAAGATAGCACAAATGTTACGATCAATAGGAATATAGTGAGAGAAAACATTTTGGGCAAAAATATGTTATTCCTTTTCTTCTTTTGATTAGTCATTCCAGTTCCCTAACAATTGAAATAAAATTGGCATTATTTATTAATATATTAATCCGGAAAAATACCATACATTATTTCCCTAAATAATATTGTATTATAGTCTGTCAAGATTTTTTACTACCAGGGGAATGTGTTATAATTAATTCAACTTTCATCAAATTAAGGTGTTCTGATTGTTAAAAATACATTATCTGATTCGCATTGCTCTGATAGCTGCTCTATATATTACCATAAATATTCTTTTTGCACCAATTAGCTATGGTCTGGTGCAGGTTAGAATTGCTGAGGCCTTAGCAGTATTACCTTTTATTGATTCGGCAGCCATTGGTGGTTTATTTCTGGGGTGTATTTTAGGAAATCTATGGGGAGGATTGGGCATTATTGATGTTTTAGGTGGTGCTCTCTGTACTTTGTTAGCAGCAATCCTGACCAGTAAAATTAAAAAGCCTTTCTGGGCGCCTATGCCTCCGGTATTGATAAATTCTTTGGGAGTGAGCCTGTATATACGTATTTTATTTAAAATGCCTTACTGGTTAACGGTGAGCTACATTTTTACAGGCCAATTTATTGCTTGCTACCTATTGGGATATCCATTATTATTGGTATTAATAAAAAGAAAAGTATGGATTTATATTCAAAAGTAAGAACAAGTTTAAAAAATAGAGCCAAAGTTAGTTATTGGAATATTTGCGGAAGGAAGGAGTAAATATAATACAAAATGGACTTATCTGAAGAAATAAAAATTATCAAAAGAGGAACAAGTGAGATTATCTTACTGGAAGAATTAAAAAATAAATTAATTAAAGCCAAAAAAACCAAAATACCATTACGGGTAAAACAGGGGTTTGACCCAAGTGCCCCGGATATTCATTTAGGCCACACGGTAGGGTTAAGGAAGTTAAGACATTTTCAAGACCTGGGGCATGATGTTTATTTTCTTATTGGTGATTTTACCGGTATGATTGGTGATCCCAGCGGACGTTCCATTACCAGAAGACAATTAACCCCGGAAGAGGTAAAGATAAATGCCGAAACTTACAAAGAACAGGTTTTTAAAATATTGGATTCAGAAAAAACCATAGTGGAGTTTAATAGTCACTGGTTAGGGAAATTGTCTTTTGTAGAGGTAATCAGTTTATGTGCCAAATATACTGTTGCTCAAATGTTGGAAAGAGACGATTTTGCTAAACGTTTTCATGAAAAAAAACCAATAGGTATTCATGAATTGCTCTATCCTTTGATGCAGGGCTATGATTCTATTGCTCTTAAGGCAGATGTCGAATTAGGAGGTACTGATCAAAAATTTAATTTGTTAGTAGGCAGAGATTTGCAAAGAGAATACCATCAGGAACCCCAGGTTATTATTACCATGCCCCTTATTGAGGGGACAGATGGTATAGAAAAAATGAGCAAAAGTCTCGGTAATTATATCGGTATCACTGAACCGCCTTTTGATATGTATGGGAAAATTATGTCTATACCGGATAAACTGCTGCTGCCTTATTTTGAACTGCTAACCGATATTTCTTATACAGATCTGGCCAAAATTGACCAAGAGTTAAGAGAAGATATAGTCTCTCCCCTTATTATTAAGAAAAGGCTGGCGAAAGAAATAGTAAAAATGTATCATGGATATAGTGAGGCTAATGAAGCTGAGGAGCATTTTCAAAAAGTATTTCAGGAGAAGAAGATTCCAAAAAACATTGAGAATTTACTGCTTCCCAAGCAAATTTTAAAAGAGAATAAGCTCTGGATTGTAAAACTTATTAAGCTTACTAAGTTATTTAAAAGTACTGCTGAAATTATACGTAATATTGAACAGGGTGGAATTAAAATCAACAACAAGAAGATACTTGACAAAAATATTGATATAGAAATTAAAGAAGGGGATATCTTGAGAATAGGTAAGTTATATTTTTACCGTATAAAAATTGTTTAAAAGTATGGCTCGAAGATAATTTGAAAAATTTTTTAATTTGTATTATAATACTATAGGAGAATAATTTTATTTTTACTACTTTTTGAAGACTAAAAATATTTCTCATATTTTTCTTGACATCTTATTCCCAGTCTGTTACTATCTTATTTGCCCTTTCTTTAGGTCAGCAAACGAAGTCTCACTTAAGGGCAAACTATGTTCTTTGATAATGAAATAGCACCCAGCCAGATGCTTTGATCTAACCTCGGGTTATCCCTAAGGATAGCCCTTTAACGGTGTCAATTTTAAGGGGGAAAAGGAGAGACGGATTTCGGTCTGTCTACCCTTAACCCCCTTAAAGAGAACGGAGAGTTTGATCCTGGCTCAGGACAAACGCTGGCGGCGTGCCTAACACATGC
>JAKPKS010000188.1 GCA_029553585.1 Candidatus Atribacteria bacterium
CTTGAACCTCCCCCGCTTTACTGGACAGTAAGATAAGACTATAATTTAAATTATTGGAGGTTCAAGTAATATGGAGAAAAAGAAAAGACAATATACCCAGGAATTCAAAAAAGAGGCAGTGGAGTATAGCCTATCCTCAGAAAAAACAACAGAAGAAGTAGCCCGGGATTTAGGTATATCCCCACACAATCTAAGTCGTTGGCGCAGAGAATATCGCAAATGTGGAGAGCTGTCCTTTCCAGGCCATGGCAAGGAAAACCTGACTCCTCAGGAGGAAGAAAACAGAAGGCTCAAAAAAGAGCTTACCGATACCCAGATAGAGCGTGACATCTTAAAAAAAGCTTTGGCCATCTTCACGAAAAAACGGTAGATTGCTACTGGTTTATCCGGGAACACACCAAAGAATTTAGTGTTACGAAGATGTGCCAGGTACTGAAAGTTTCCCGGTCCGGATACTATGCTTGGCTGAAGTATCCAACCAGCCAAAGAAAGAAAAAAGATATAGAGTTAAAACAGAAAATAAAACAAATATACCAGAAAAGCCGCCAGAGATATGGCAGCCCCCGTATCTACCAGCAATTATTACGGGAAGGATATTCTATTGGCAAAAAGCGGGTGGAAAGATTAATGCAGGAATTAGATATACAGGCTGTGGCTAAAAAGAAATACAAATCTACTACTGACTCAGCCCATAGTAAACCGGTAGCCGAAAATCACTTAAATCGTGACTTTACACCCAAGAAGCCCAACAAGTACTGGGTGGCTGATATTACCTACATCTGGACAGCTGAAGGCTGGATTTATTTGGCTACCATCATGGATCTTTATTCCCGGAAGATTATCGGTTGGGCATTACGTGAGAGGTTAACCAAGGAGTTGGTCATTGGTGCCCTGGATATGGCTCTAAAACAGCGTTGTAATTTTTCACCCGATTTACTCATCCATTCGGATAGGGGCAGCCAGTATGCCAGTGAACTTTATCAGCTTATTTTATTAAAACATGGTATACTGTGTTCCATGAGTGGTAAAGGTAATTGTTGGGATAATGCCGTGATGGAAAGTTTTTACCGTACCTTGAAAGTGGAGTTAATTTATCAGCATAAATATCAAACCAGAAGAGAAGCCCAAAGGGATATTTTCGAATACATTGAAATCTTTTACAATAGAGAAAGATTACATTCCTCGATTGGGTATTATACTCCAGAGGAATATGAAACATTAATGTTAACAAAATTATCTTAACTAGTTGTCCGGATTATCGGGGGAAGACCATACCTCGTCATTGCGAGATTTGCTGCAAGCAAATCGTGGCAATCACATCCGTTTCTGCCCATATCTTTAAAAGTATGCCCACATAACCATTAATGTGTGGGTATTCACTGTTATCTGGTATTTAATAAGAACCAGGAGCTTTCTTCTCTTTGTCTCTGCGAGATTGCCCTCTGGGCAAGCGTGGCAACCACATACTTTATAGCCAACA
Organism: Candidatus Atribacteria bacterium; assembly: GCA_029553585.1. Taxonomy (GTDB): domain Bacteria; phylum Atribacterota; class Phoenicimicrobiia; order Phoenicimicrobiales; family Stramentimicrobiaceae; genus Stramentimicrobium. The sequence goes on from JAKPKS010000188.1 coordinate 1,481, forward strand.
TCTTATTCTTATCTTTATAGAACATTATAGGAATTCAAAACCCATTACTGCTTTATTTCCAATATGCTTCTAATACTTGCCATTTAACCTCATAATTTGTTAAAATAATAAAAAACAATAAATTGCCTTACCCGATTTAAAAAAATTATACAAACATACAAATAAAGCTCACAATCATTAGATCGCCTATTGTTATGATTATCACATATGATTATGCTTATTATAATCGGGGAATTACTTATATTAGACTTAAGTAATATCTCCACAATGCTCTTGTTGATTTTTATCAGACAGGTGTATTTTTTTTAGAAATAATGATATATAACGCTTTATTATGTGTTGAAACTATGGGGTCAATAGATCAGCTATCACCTCTTGTAGGTGCGCTTTTGAAAAAGATTAATCACTAACAAAGAAGGCTTCGGGTAAAGGTAAATTTTATTTTTCTGTGAATCATGAAGTCGTTTCAAAATGATATTTCAAGACTTGACCCCATGGTTCGTCCATTCATTGTAGAGTTTTTATTATTCTTATTTAATCTTCCTGTAAACATCTTTCCTATGTCTTATGTAGTAGATGATTATACTATTCTGATCAGAATCAATAAGGTAAATAATTCTATAATAGCCAACTCTAATTCTGTAAATATGTTTTGTACCATGAATTTTTTGGGAGTTATTAGGATATGGGTTTGAGGCAAGCGATTCAATGCTATTGATGATTCGGAGAATGTTTTTTTGATTAATAGCTAATAAATCTTTTTCAGCAGACTTCTTCCAAAATATTTTAAAATTTTCCATTTTTCTTTAATTTTTCTTTGATCTTATCAAAAGATAAAGTTGTTTCATCTCGTCTTTCAGCAATTATGGAAAGATCATGAAGATTTTCAATTAATTCCTCATATTTTTCTATAGGAAGAATTGCTGCAGTTTTTTTACCTTTTTTATCTACAATATAGATTTCTTCCTTAAAATTTTCCATTTTTCCCTCTTTTATAAAAGCTTTAACTAATAATTTTATTATTTTTGTCTTTATTATTATAGATTAATCATTTTTAATTAACAAGGCTGAAAAGTAAAAAGGTCTATAATTGCCAGATTGCATTATGAATAGGGTACTGTATTCCATATGGGGTCAAGTCTTGGATTATAAGCATTAAAGTGCCATAGTGATTTTATGGCCAGACAATTACGTATCCAATTTCCTGGAGCATTATATCACATCACTGCCCGTTGTAATAATAAACAGAATATCTTTCTTAGAGAAGATGATTATGATGATTTTTTATTAATTTTAGGTAAAGCTTGTAAACAATATAGTCTTATCCTTCATTCCTATTGCCTTATGCCTAATCATTACCATCTACTTATAGAAACATCAGTAGGAAATATCTCACAGGGAATGAGACAAATCAATAGTAGTTATACCCAGCATTTTAATAAAAAACACCAAACGGACCATGACGGATTCAATATTCCTTATTGATTTTTGTTGGATTGGGAGAATTTTTTATAGCGATGGCTCGCAACGTATCGGACATTCGCCGGCATTCAGTCTCAACGCATCTTGCTATTTCTTCCCAGTTGGCGTTTGTACCAAGCCTATCATATACAATCGCCATAGAACCATATTGAATGAGTCCCATAGAATGTCTGGTAGAGTGAATAGTTGATGCAGAATGTCCTATGGCTCTGGCTGCTGCTTGTGCAGCAGGGTTTTTATCTGCTTCGAGAGCTGCTTTATGGCATTGAAGAATTGCTGTCTTTGCCTCCGGGAACTTTATTGTTCCCAATAACCACTTCCAAGCTGCATTTAATGCATTTTGTGGTCGCAGATCATCTGGATAGTATTTATTCCATATCGGCAATATATACTGCTGGGAATATTCCAATGCCCAGGTAGCAAGTGTAAGTTTTTTCTGCATTTCCATTAAATTTATAAGTGATTGGATGCATGGTGTATCCAAATTGCTTAACATTTTTCTTGTTTTTGACATATCTCTTTCCAACAGCTGGGTGAATAAATTTATCTAAAAACAGTAAAACTGTTATTGATAAATAAGTAAGCAAGAACCTTTTCAATATGTTAGAAAAGGTTACTGTACCGGGAAATTAAAATAGGTGTTGGGATATGGCTCATTGTCGAGCGTATAATGCCACCATTCCTCGCTATACTCTATAAACCCGTATTTTCTCATAACATCCCGGAGGATATTTCTGTTGGAAGCCTGTTCCTCAGTAATCAGGTCTGTATCATGATGAGAAATGTCACCAAAAAAGTCAAAGTAAATACCCATATCCAATTCTTCTCCAGTTTCAGCATCTACCAGGGTTAAATCTATCGTACTGCCTCTTGAGTGACCGGATCTTTTGGCAATATAGCCCAGTATGAATACATCTTTTTTATTTATTTCAGGATAATATTTTGCCTTCATTTTTTCATCTTTCACATCTTCTGCCCAGCGTATAAAGTGATTAACTGCATCCTGAGGTCTGTAACCGTCAAATAATTTCAAAAGCAGACCTTTTCCCCGCACCTCATCTGCTACCTCTGCCAGTGCCTTGGCCGCCTCAACAGATAAGATTACTTTAGGAGCTAAGTAGCCGTCCACCCTGGTACCGAGGAAATTATCATCTGAATAGTACTTAACCTCGAGTAGAGCATCGGGAATTAGTTCATCTATATAAACAAATCCCTCAGGAAGGCCATTACTTTCCTCAGTTGCAATAGTGGCAACAGCGTTTACTGTCAGGAGTAAGAGTAGCGCAACAGCAATGATAGATAGGATTTTTTTGATTCTCTGATTCATTTTTTGTCCTTTCAGCCATTATTTATTTTTTATTGTACATTATTTTATTACAGGAATTCCTGCTTTATTGCAATTTTTTAATATTACTGTACCTTATAACATTGGAAAAATTAATTTCCAATGATGATTGTAAATTTTATAAAATAAATTGAAGGATTATATCTTATCTAATTCACTATAATAGCATATAATTGAGTAAGAATAGGGCTCAACTATGATAATATTTAGATATGTTTAATATATTGTAGTTGGTTGTTATTTGGAGAAACGTATCTTTAAGCAATTAGTTTTAAAAAGTTAAGGTGTATATTGTGGCCGATACAGCATTGTTGATTATTGATCTGCAGCAGGGTTTATTTAAGAAAAAGATAAAAATATTTAAAGAAGAAGAGCTGATCAAGAATATTAACTTTTTGATTGAGAAAAGCAGAAAGTTAAATATACCGGTAATCTTTATCCGGCATACCAATAAGAGTTTTTTAGCTGAAAACTCCGAAGACTGGCAGATTCATCCCGATGTAGAGTTTGAGGAGGCAGATCTGTTCCTAAACAAAAAACACAGTAGCCTATTCAAAGAGAAAAGTATTATAAAAAAATTTGAAGACATGGGATTAAAGAGTCTAATTATTGCCGGATTGGTAACACATGGTTGTGTAAAAGCTGCCTGCCTGGATGGAAAGAAGTTTGGGTATGAGATTAAGTTAGCTGCTGATGCACATAGTAGTTTTAACGAAAAGGCTGAAAAATTAATTGAGGAATGGAATGAGAATTTATCCCAGCAGGGTATAATAGTATTACCGGCAGCCGAAATATTTTTATGATTTGACCAATTGTTAGACGATAAGTTGTGTCTGGTGAGGGGTGTCTTGTAAAGATTAAAATACTTATACCACAAAAAATGATAATTGAAAACTTGAACTCAAAATGTATAAAATGAAGGAAAGGTAATAATGATGACAACGAAACAAAAAATACATATGCCCATTGGAGCGAGGACTATAAAGACTGGCATAGCGGTTACCTTATCCCTTCTGTTGTCACATTATGTGCCATACTCTTCACCTATTTTGTCAGGAGTTGCAGCTATTATCTGTATGCAGCCCAGTATCACAGTAGGAATACAGAAAGGATTAGTTAGAACCCAGGCAACTATCTTTGGTGGTTTATTCGGCTTATTATTACATTATATTTTTGGGAACAATGTACTGGCAATAGGTATAGGTGTAATTGCAATTATCTGGATGTGTCTTGGCTTGAAATGGACAGATGGTATATCATTAGCCTCTATAACGGTAATGGCAGTTATGCTGCAGGTACCATGCAACGCTTTACCCTATACTGCCGGCCGCATAGTCAGTGCTTTAATCGGGATTATTGTGGCAACATTTATTAATATTGTTATCGCTCCACCACGGCATCGTATATCTTTTCAGGAAGAAATACATTCTCTGACCGAATTATTTCCAGGCCTGTATCTAAAATTAGTTGACAGCTATGTCAACAACAAACCGGAATTAGCTCAGGAAATGGAGGAGATAATAAAAGATGTACAAAACAGAATATCAAGTTTGCGTCAAAAGCTCATACACTTGCAAGCCGGGACACAGGTACCGCTGGGTACGGTGTTAGAGGGTATAGATCTAAAAGTATACCTGTTGTTTAACAGGGGAGTCAATGTGTTGGGCAGAATTGTTGCCAAGTTGGAGGATCTGGCTGTTGTTACTGAGAGGTGTAATGAAAGAAATCAGGAATTGGCAAAAAAGAGAGTTATCAGTGATTCATATTATTCATCCAGAGAGTTTACTGCTCTGAAGGAAGTGCTGAAAGATTTAACACATATGCTGGGGCATCTTCACGTGTCAGTATTTCAAGCCATTGAAGAACAAGATAAATTTAAATTGCCAATGATAAATAAATATTTAGACGAAGTACAAAAACTAAAGGAATCATCGCGTCATTGTTTGCAATCTTGGGAAGCAGAATATATCGAGCAAATTGATACTTATTTTCTAATGGCTACCCATCGGGTTATCTTTGATCTGGAAGAAATTGCCACAGCCCTCAATGATCTGGCTCAGACTATAGGTGAGAATATCAAAAACAAGTCCTGATTTTATACTCT
>JAKPKS010000194.1 GCA_029553585.1 Candidatus Atribacteria bacterium
GTAGCAGTACAGTCAGGAGCTTTTGCGTTCTTTCTTTATTCTATTAGAAAAAATCGTAGTATACAGGAATAACGGAAAATATATAGCAGAATAATATTTAACACTAGATAGTAAATATGAACGCTAATAATAAAACCCAGAACAATGAGAGATATAGTACTACTAATCATCTGACAGGTTGGGTTTTAAGTAAAAATCCTAAAATAAGTATTAATTTTCATTATATTTCGATATTAGCTTTCTTTAAGACCTGCATTACTAAAAGGGCAATTATTCCGCCAATCAGCGCATTTACCAACTGTGGGAAACTCATCATGTTGGCAATGGGAGGGGGGACCTGGACCAGGAATTTTACTGCATTGGCTAATAACAAATATTTTACCATTGAAGCAACAATAATACCAATGATTCTATTTTTGTTTTTTAAACGGAAAAATAAAAAAACCAGCAGAGCATTACCAAGTGCAATAAAGGGTATTAACGGTGTCAGTGGTGGTGGTAGAATTCCCCGCAAAGAAGCGATAACCGGTGTAAAAATTCCAATCAATATTCCTCCTTGCCATCCTACTATCATTGCAGCCACATAAAGTACCGTATTAACCAAGGGGCCTGTTACCATTTGGGGGAATCCACTCATTTGAAAGACCAGGGCAATAGCCAATAACAAGGCCGTTCTTGATATCCATCTTATATTAGCTTGTTGCATCTTTTCTCCTCTTTCTGCAATTATTTTCTTAGCTGTTGTCAAATTTTAACTTTCTATGATTTCAGGTTAATACTTCTGATTTCTTATTTTTCTTATCATAATAATGAGTATGGAGCAGGTGATGAGATTTTTCCCCTAAAGGTTTTCCCAGAAATTCTTCATATAGTTGTTTGATGGCAGGATTCTCATGAGATTTTCTTAATTCTCGTCCCTCATCTTCCTTATAGATAGCTTGAATTCTTGCTTTTCTTATTTCATCGTTAGTTAGACGAGGCTGTCCGCCCCCTCCGATACAACCACCAGGGCAGGTCATTATCTCGATAAAATGATATTCTTTTTCTCCTTTTAATACCGATTCGATTACCTTGCGAGCATTACCCAATCCATGGGCAACTGCTACCCTGAGTGTTGCACTTTCTAAAAAATTCCACCCAGGCAATGCTCCATTGATGGTTAATTCAGCTTCTTTTACTCCTTCCAATCCCTGTACTGGAGTCACATGTAGTTTATCAAAAGGTAGTGGTCTGCCAGTGATAATCTCATAGGCAGTACGCAGGGCTGCTTCCATAACTCCACCGGTATTGGCAAAA
>JAKPKS010000226.1 GCA_029553585.1 Candidatus Atribacteria bacterium
TATCGGGAAACGGTATTCCACATTGAAAACAAGAGACATATCTCCTACAAATTCCTTATACTCATAACCCCTAACAGTGCCCAATCCCCCTATTTCATATTTAGCAAAAGAAGGCAGAACTGTATCTCCATAGCCGAATACCATTCTCATAGCCAGAACTCCCTCATTAAAGGCACCAGTTATAGCAGTACTATCTTTCTTGCTTGGTTCATTTTTAAAAACTCCTGCAGAAAGATAGGTACGCAAATCCAGATCATATTTACGGAAATCATAATCTCCTCCCATAAATCCGCCTGCATTCAAAACCGAAACAGTGCCAAACCATCCCTCTGTGGGATTAAAGCGGTCGTCACGGGTATCATAAACAAAAAATGGCCGTAAGCTATTAGTCTTTCCTGCTTGAATATCATCAGGAAGCTGTCCGGATATGAGTTTATAGGTAGCTTCTTCAGTCTTGAGCTCGATACCAACTTTAAAGTTTTCTTTAAACTCCTGTCCAAAGGTAAGCTTGCTTCCCACTCTTTCCATTTCGTATTTGGAATCAATACTATTAACCTCTTTACTTACTTCCAGGATGGTATCATAAAAATCTAAACCAAAAAAGGTGGGAGAAGAAGCATTACCCAGCCAGGGATCGAAGAAAGATACACTGTAGGTAGTTCTTTCGCCAACTTCAACCTTTGCTTCAATACTCTGCCCATGTCCGAAAAGATTAGCTTCTTTCACGCTGGCATAGGCAAACAATCCCTCACCGGTACTATAGCCACCACCGCCACCCAGCAAACCAGTGCTTTTTTCTTTAACATTAATAACAAGCACAATCAGGTTTTCTGCACTACCCGGCTCTAATCTCATAGACACATCTTCAAAGAATCCTAAATTATAGACATCCTGAAGAGATTTTCTTATCTCGCTAAAATCGAATAATTCCCCCGGTTCAACCTTTATATGTCTCCTTATCACCTTATCTACCGTCTTTTCGTTTCCGATAATCCTTATCTCTTCAATTTTCCCTTCCACAATTCTGATGGAAAGCACACCGGTATTCTGGTCGAAATCAACATCTTCCAATTGAGCTAAAATAAGTCCTTTATCCCGATATAACTGTGAAATTCTATCCAGGTCATTATGTAAAATTTTTTGAGAAAATACCTGTCCTATGTTTAGAACCATTACATTTTTGATTTCCTGTGAAGTTAAAACGGTACTCCCTTCAATAATAATATCATTTATCAGGGTATTTTCCTTAACCAGAAAAACTACTCTATAACCATCCCGGAATGGTTCCAATTTAACCTGTACATCCTGAAAATAACCGGAATCATAGATGGCTTTCATATCTGCCTGGACTTTATCTTTAGAAAAGATGTCACCGATATTGGAGGAAACTAAAGATACAATAAATTTGGTATCAATATGCTCATTATCACGTGCAACAATAGCGGTAATTTTGCCATTATTATTGTTATTATTCTGAGCCAGTGTAACATTACCCAACAGCAAAAGGAGCAATAGTGATGTCATTAAAAAAAATAGATATTTATTTATCCTTTTATTTCTCAATTTGTTTTACCTCCCTGAAAAAATTCCTCGTCATTTTTTTTAAAAAACAAAAATATACAAATTTTTACTTTTCTATTATATAACATATCTTACAATATCTAAACCAATTTTCCGAAAAAATATTTCGGGAAGAGAAGCCTTTTATTGATAATACTTTTTATTAATAATACTATAACAATATTTTAATTACTATAGTGATAAAAAGCCATTCCATTAAAATTGAATATGCAACTTTTGGGCTAAATCGTCCAGGTAAGAATAAAAAACAGGAATAAAGACCAGGGTAAGAAAGGTAGAGGAGGTTAGCCCGCCCATAA
>JAKPKS010000227.1 GCA_029553585.1 Candidatus Atribacteria bacterium
CGGTTCAGGAATAATGCCTTCCTGCACTGCTTTCAGATTGACTTTACGCAAAATGGTAAATAATCTGTTTTCAGCCTCTTTGGGGTCTTTTATAACCGGAATTTCTTCTACTAAGAGAACCTCATTCTCCTTAAATATTAACTTATTTTCCAACAAGGCAAAATTGGCAATAACGACTTCACCCTTAATAACATTCATAGAGGCAAGTAAGCGTACAATCAATTCTTCCCTGCTTTCACTTATCTTTTCGATTAAATCATTAAATTCTTTTCGGGAAATAATTAATACCTGTCCGCTGTTTTCATCAGGGGCAGCCCCTAATTCCAACACTTTTCTGGTAGCCTGACTTAGAAGACTGAGAAGTTCCTGCTCGATTTGCTCCTTCGAGATTCCGCTCTTGATAATTATCATAGCAATCTCTTCACCCTGATCAATAATGACATCCCCGCTTCTCAGCCAGTTGATTCCCGAGTATAAGGCTTTAATGGTTTCTTCTAATTCAACGATCTCTTGTTGAAGGCTTTCTCTTTCTTCGGTCAGGTTTTGCCTTATTTCCATCAAAGATTCCACCTGAGCGGTCTGTGATCTAATCTGATCATTTACTTTTTGGTATTCTGCTTCTAATTCTTCCAGTTCTGAAGTCCTCTCTTCCAATTCCTTGTGCGCATCTGCCAGCATCGTATTCCTTACTTTTATCTCCTGGGTAAGTTCATACTGTTTCTCCCGCAATTCGTCCAGTCCAAATAAAGCAGTGCGCACATCATTGGAAAGGATGGATAAAATGGTGATGGTCAGGATGGAAATAATAATACCAGTGATAATAGCAATCAGGATAGCGGTATGACGAGGGCGTAAGCCAAACACGCTTATTTTCTTTTTGCCAATACGAAAACCGGTGGAATCGCCGATGTAGGCAATGAGACCGCTGATTATGATTAAGGTTAATAATAAAATAATGCTATACATATCTTTTAACCGTATATTGTGTATTGTATGACGTATAAGTTCAAGTCAGTGTGGGCAATACAGCATGTGATTGCCACGTCGCTTCGCTCCTCGCAATGACCAAGAAGGAACTTATTTTCGTTGTGCGTCTTGAGTCTTGCATCGTACGTTAAAATTCTTAATTCAAATTCAAGAAAGAGATAATTTAGCTGAAACTAAGGTATCGTTAGGGGAATAATCCCCTTAAACCCCTCTGAAAAGTACCGTATATAGTAACGTATAAGTTCAAGTCAGTGTGGGCGATACGGCATGTGATTGCCACGTCGCTTCGCTCCTCGCAATGACCAGGAAGGAGTTTATTTCTTATCTTTGTCACTGCGAAGCAGTCCCTATACACGAATTTTAGGCTGCTGCGGCAGTCTCATACTCTATTTCCCGCACTCTTTAACGTTATACGTTATACGTTATACAATATACGTTATACTGTTTTATTCTAATGAAAAGCGTTCGCCTAAATAATATTTTCGAGTAATTTCTGAATGAGCTACATCTGTGGGAATTCCGGAAGCCAATATCTTACCGTCATGCATGATATAAGTACGGTCAGTAATCTTCATAGTTTCCCGTACATTATGGTCAGTAACCAGGATGCCGAGTCCTTTTTCTTTGAGATAATTAATGATTTCCTGAATATCATAGACAGCAATAGGATCTATTCCGGTAAAAGGTTCATCAAGCAATATAAAAGAGGGTGAAGTTGCTAAGGTACGTGCAATTTCTACTCTTCGTCGTTCTCCGCCAGATAACATATATCCTTTATAATCTGCCAGATGTTCAATTTCCAATTCTTTTAACATTCTCCGGCATATTTCGTTTCTTTCCGCACTTTTAACACCCAGGGTTTCTAAAATTAGTAACACGTTTTCCTCTACCGTCAGCTTTCGGAAGATAGACGGCTCCTGAGCTAAATAGCCCAATCCCATCCTTGCCCTTTGAAACATAGGGGTGTGAGTAATATCTTTCCCCGCAAAAAATACCTTGCCTTTATCGGGACGAATCAGCCCCACTATCATATAAAAGGTAGTTGTTTTCCCAGCTCCATTGGAACCAAGCAAACCAACTACCTCTCCCCTATTGATCTCTATATTTACCTCATCAACGACTCTTCGTTTGCGGTACACTTTAACCAGCTGTTCAGTCCATATTTTCTCCAAAAGCATCTCCTGAGAGCAATACAAAAAATACAGTATTTATTTACAGAAAATAACAAAAATAAAAACTACTTACCCTTGACAATTCTCTCCAGTACTACAATTACATCCTGAGTAACATTTTCACCACCATACAGTACGATGGGATAATCATTAATATCACTTCCGGTAAAAACAGGGACTTCGCTATTGATAATTAATAGATACTGTTTTTCTTCGCCAACTGCCTTGATAGCCTGTAAAATATCTGAATTTCTTTCAGCCTGCAAAGCCTGCATCTGGGCTAATATTGTTTGTTTTACGGGGTCCCATTCCTTATTAAACTGTTCTTCTAATTTTTTTAATTCATTCTCTTCCAGCCCTTTTCCCTCTTGATTGAGTTTAGTCTGCCTGGTCTGTAGTTCTGTCCTTAATTCCTGATTTAACTGAGTCAGTTTTTCAGAATTGGGATGGCTGGCAGTTACTTTGGCCAACTCGAGGTAACCAATTTTTTGAGCCAAAACACCTGCTGAAAAAATCGAAACTAAAAAGATAATGAGCACTAAAAGAAATACTGTCTTACCCTTGCTCAACATTCTTGCCTTCAAGCTAAAATCCATTTGTCGTTTTCCTCCTTAATTTATGTCTCTGATATAAGTTATCTTACGATATTTCATTATGTTTTATTTAATATTTTTATTTACAATAGAATTGCCTAACAACAAAATCCACTACACTAACACCATCTATAATATTACCTAATCTAATCTCCTTATGGCTTTATACCTTTATGCTGTACTGTTAGAAAGTATGACCAATACTGAAATAGGCTTTGCCTTCTTCATCTTCTCCGAACCCATAATCGATACTGATTGGTCCTAAGAAGGTATCAAAACGTATTCCCACTCCTTTACCAAATTTCAAATCACTAATAGCGATGGGTGCACCATGGTTCCAGGCATTACCCCAGTCTGCGAAGAGTACAGCCTGTAAATTTTCGGATATCGGGAAACGGTATTCCACATTGAAAACAAGAGACATATCTCCTACAAATTCCTTATACTCATAACCTCTGATAGTGCCCAGCCCCCCGATTTCATATTTAGCAAAAGAAGGCAGGACTGTATCTCCATAGCCGGCTACCATTCTCAAAGCCAGAACCCCTTCATTAAAGGCACCAGTTATAGTAGTACTATCTTTCTTACTTGGTTCATTTTTAAAAACTCCTGCAGACAGATAGGTACGCAAATCCAGATCATATTTACGGAATTCGTAATCTCCTCCCATAAATCCGCCTGCATTCAAAACCGAGACAGTGCCAAACCACCCTTCGGTGGGATTAAAGCGGTCATCACGAGTATCATAGACAAAAAATGGCCTTAAGCTATTGGTCTTTCCTGCTTGAATATCATCAGGAATTTTTCCTGATATGAGTTTATAGGTAGCATCTTCAGTCTTTAGCTCGATACCAGCCTTAAAGTGCTCTTTAAACTCCTGCCCAAAGGTAAGCTTGCCTCCCACTCTTTCCATTTCGTATTTGGAATCAATACTATTAACTTCTTTGCTTACTTCCAGGATGGTATCATAAAAATCTAAACCAAAAAAGGTGGGGGAAGAGGCATTACCCAGCCAGGGATCGAAGAAAGATACGCTATAGGTAGTTCTTTCACCAATTTCAACCTTTGCTTCAATACTCTGTCCATGCCCCAAAAGATTAGCTTCTTTCACGCTGGCATAGGCAAACAATCCTTCACCGGTACTATAGCCACCACCACCGCCCAATAAACCGGTACTCTTTTCTTTAACATTAATAACCAGTACAATTAGATTTTCTGTACTGCCCGGCTCTAAACTCATAGATACATCTTCAAAGAACCCTAAATTATAGACATCCTGAAGAGATTTCCTTACCTCGCTAAAATCGAATAATTGCCCTGGCTCAACCTTTATCTGTCTCCTTATCACTTTGTCTACCGTCTTTTCGTTTCCGATAATCTTTATCTCTTCAATTTTCCCTTCCACAATTCTGATGGAAAGTACACCATTATTCTGATCGAAATCAACATCTTCCAATTGGGCTAAAATAAGCCCTTTATCCCGATATAAATGAGAAATTCTATCCAGGTCATTATGTAAAATTTTTTGAGAAAATACCTGCCCGTTTTTTAAAACCATAACATCCTTAATTTGCTGTATGGTTAAAACGGTACTCCCTTCAATAACAATATCACTTATCAGGGCATTTTCCTTAACCTGAAAAACTACTCTATAGCCATCCCGGAATGGTTCCAACTTTACTTGTACATCCTGAAAGTAACCAGAATCATAGATGGCTTTCATATCAGCCTGGACTTTATCTTTGGAAAAGGTGTCACCAATATTGGAGGAAACTAAAGATATAATGAATTTGGTATCAATATGCTCATTATCACGTGCTACGATAGCAGTAATTTTGCCCTTATTATTGTTATTATTCTGAGCCAGTGTAACATTACCCAACAGCAAAAGGAGCAATAGCGATGTCATTAAAAAAAATAGATATTTATTTATCCTTTTATTTCTCAATTTGTTTTACCTCCCTGAAAAAATTCCTCGTCATTTTTTTAAAAAACAAAAATATACAAATTTTTACTTTTCTATTATATAACATATCTTACAATATCTAAACCAATTTTCCGAAAAAATATTTCGGAAAGAGAAGCCTTTTTATTAATAATACTTTTTATTAATAATACTATAATAATATTTTAATTACTATAGTGATAAAAAGCCATTCCATTAAAATTGAATATGCAACTTTTGGGCTAAATCGTCCAGGTAAGAATAAAAAACAGGAATAAAGACCAGGGTAAGAAAGGTAGAGGAGGTTAGCCCGCCCATAA
>JAKPKS010000242.1 GCA_029553585.1 Candidatus Atribacteria bacterium
GGAACTCTAAAATCTCTGGGATATGTGGGACATAATCTGGAAACCCGCAAATACTATCTTACCTATCAGTTTGCCCGAATTGGCTTTTGCCTGCAAGAGCGTATCAGAATCCTGGAAATTATTCCCCATATGAAAAGATTAGCCCAGGAATTTAAGGAGATGGTTAACTTAGCAGTACTGGAGCAGGACAAGGTAGTATATCTGCATAGCATCGAGTGTCCGCATGCCCTTAGACTTGATTTTAAAGTGGGTTCTTATCAACCAGTCCACTGTACTGCTTTGGGTAGAGTAATTCTTGCTTATCAGGATGATAGTACTATTTTCCAGATCTTAAAAACAAAAAAATTAAAATCTTACACTGCCGGAACAGTCACCGATCCAGATGAACTAAGGCAAATCCTGCTGCAGGTCCGGCAGGAAGGTTATAGTTTTGTCAGTGAGGAGTACCGTCCCGGAGTCTGCTGTATTGCTGTTCCTATTTTTGATGAACATGGAACTATCGCTGCCTCACTCAGTTTCAGCCTGCCCACAGCCCGTATAAATCCTGATATTTTAGAGGCCATGGTTAAATCTTTGAAAGATTCTGCTAAAAAGATCAGCTTACCCCATAAACTTAGAACCGGGTAGTATCTATAAATATAATAAAAATTAAAATAAAGATTTGAATAGGGGTGATGAATTGAAAGTAAACGATATTTATGAAAAGAAACAAGGAGAAAAGTTATTTCTGTTAGGCAATGAAGCAGCGGTGAGAGGGGCGTTAGAGGCGGGAATCTCTTTTGCCTCCACCTATCCCGGTACACCATCTTCCGAGATAGGCAATGTACTGGCCAGAATTGCAAAGGATGCCGGACTGTATTTTGAATTTTCCGTGAATGAAATGGTGGCACTTGAGGTATCTGCTGCTGCCGCAGCATCCGGTTTACGTTCTTTTGTTTTTATGAAGCATGTTGGTTTAAATGTGGCGGCAGATGCTTTTATGAGTACCGCCTATACCGGAGTAAGAGGTGGAATGATAATACTTTCTGCCGATGACCCTTCTTTGCATTCTTCTCAAAATGAGCAGGATAACCGTATTATGGCACAGTTAGCCGGTGTCCCGGTGTTGGAGCCTTCTAATCCCCAGGAAGTGAAAGACTTTATGGTCTACGGTATTTCCCTTTCCGAACAGTTTGAGATACCGGTAATGATACGTACCACCACCCGTGTTTCCCATATGAGAGGAGTAGTGGAGTTAGGAGAGATTAAACCAGGTAAGAAAGAAGGATTTTTTAAAAAAGAAGGAATAGGATTTACTATTGTACCGGCGGTGGCTCGTAAACTGAGACAAAACCTGGTAGAAAAACTACAAAAAATTGCCATACTCGGAAACAGTTCACCGATGAACAGAGTTATAGCAGGCAACAGCCAAAATAAGGTAGGAATAATTACCTCTGGTGCATCCTATAATTATGTACAGGATTTAGTCAATGAATATTCTCTACCAGTTAATATCCTTAAATTGGGTTTATGCTATCCATTTTCTGAAGAATTGTTAAAAAAATTCATCAGTAATTTAGAACACATCATTGTGGTGGAAGAGGTAGAACCTTTCTTGGAAAGAGAGGTACTCTCCTTAATCGGCCAGGAAGGATGGCAAAAAAAGGTGCATGGTAAGTTGGATAAAACTTTCCCTGCTATCTTTGAATACCATCCCGATATCATTCGAAAAGGATTGGCCAAAGTATTACAAATAGAGATACCGGAAGCAGAGGGATTGGCAGCCGAGCTTGATGACCTAAAACCACCAGCCAGGCCACCGGTTCTTTGCCCGGGATGTCCGCATCGCTCCACTGCCTATGCCCTTAAAAAGGCTATTCAGAGCTTGAAAATAAAGAAGGAAAATATAGTTTTTTCTAACGATATTGGTTGTTATTCTTTAGTTTTACAGCCGCCTTACCAGATGGCTGATTACTGTATCTGTATGGGTTCCAGTATCGGTATTGCTAGCGGCTTGAGCAAAGCTACCAAACAGAAGATTGTGGCTATGATAGGAGATTCCACCTTCTTTCATGCCGGTATCCCACCCTTAATTAATGCCATCTATCAGAAAACTAATATGATGATTATAGTAATGGATAACCGGGTTACCGCTATGACTGGTGGACAGCCCAATCCAGGTATCACGACAACGGTATCCGGAGAAGAAGGTCCCACTATCTCTATTGAAGAATTAGCTAAAGCAGCAGGTGCCGGCTTGGTGAGGGTGATAAATCCGGATAATTTAAATGATTCCCAGGAAGTCTTTAAAGAGGCATTACAATATGAAGGGGTCTCTGTGATTATTTCCCGCTCTCCCTGTGTAATGTTTGTCCCGAGAAAGGCAGAAAGAGTGACTTACCAGGTTAATCAGGAAAAGTGTACCCAATGTCTGATTTGTTTGAAACAATTTAATTGTCCTGCTCTTTATAGAGAGGCAGATGGGTCGGTACATATCAATTATCTGTTATGCACTGAATGCGGATATTGCGTTCAGGTATGTCCCCAGAATGCTATTGAGGTGAAAAAATGAGTATTAAAAAAAGTTATCAGATTTATATCATTGGAGTAGGTGGTCAGGGTACTATCAAGACTGCCACTATTATCGGAGAAGCAGCAATGGCTCAGGGATTGAATGCGGTGATGAGTGAAGTTCACGGAATGGCACAACGTGGGGGGACTGTGGTTACTGAATTGAAGATAGGAGATGTCCAGGCTCCTTTAGTAGATAAGCATTCTGCTGATCTTTTGTTGGTCTTTGAACCCTCTGAATTATTGAGGGCACAGGACCTGATAGGGAAGAACACCCATATCATTACCAGCTGCTCTTCCATTATACCCTTTACTGTTTCTTTAGGCATATCAGAGTATCCGGATTTAGATAAGATGTTTGAAAGACTGAGAGCCAAGACCAGTCACTTATTCTCCATTGATGCAGAGCGTATTGCCAATGAGATCGGGAATATAATTGTAGCTAATATTGTTATATTAGGGATGGCTGCGGCAACCCCTCGCTTCCCGGTTAAAAAAGAGGCTATCCTTGCCTCTATGAAGCAGAATTTACCAGCCCGCAGCCTGGATATGAATATGAAAGCCTTTGAAACAGGCTATCAGGAATTTTTTACAATTACCAGGTAGATTAAAAATGGTTAGTAGTAAAAAATATGAATGAAAAAGGAAGAAAAAAATGGAACTAAATAAAAACCTAAGTAAAATTAAGCCTTCGGGGATTCGTAAACTTTTTGACCTGGCACAAAACAGAGCAGATTTAGTCAGTTTTGGTATAGGTGAACCCGACTTTATTACACCTGACCATGTGCGGGAGGCGGCCAAACAGGCTATCGATGATGGTTATACCCACTATACGCCCAATGCCGGTTTTTACGATTTACGGGAGGCTCTGGCACACAAGTTAAATGAAATCAACGGAATTTCTGTTAAGACAGAAGAGGTAATAGTGACTGCCGGAGGTACTCAAGCTCTCTTTTCATCATTCTATGCCCTCTTAAACCCGGGAGATGAATTAATTGTTCCAGACCCGGGGTTTCTGGTCTATGGTTCACAGGTTTTGCTGGCAGGGGGTAACCCGGTCTATCTTCCACTTCGGGAGGAGAATAAATTTCAGCTCGACCCTGTTGAATTAAAAAAATTAATCACACCCCGAACCAGGGCAATCCTTCTGAATTCTCCCAGCAATCCTACTGGTATGCTACTCGGGGAAGAAGTGCTGAAGGAGATAGCCAAAATAGCCAACGATTACGATCTATTTATAATAAGTGATGAAATGTATGAAGATATCATCTTTGATGGTTTAAAACATGTCAGTATAGCCTCCTTCCCGGGTATGAAAGAGCGCACCATCTCAGTTTTTGGATTTTCGAAAAGTTATGCTATGACCGGTTGGCGTTTAGCCTATCTTGCTCTGCCGGAAAGACTGGCCAATGAGATGATTAAGATACAGCAGAATACGGCAGTATGCCCCAACTCTGTTACCCAGAGAGCAGCCTTATATGGGTTACAGCAGGAAGAGGAGACCAAGCTGGCCATTGAAAATATGCGCAGAGCTTATCAGGAACGGCGCGATATTTTAGTGAAGGGTTTAAATGAAATCAAAGGGTTCCACTGCCTTACTCCTGAGGGTGCCTTCTATGCCTTCCCCAATATTTCTGAACTGGGTAAGAGCTCAGAAGAGCTATCTATGTATCTTCTGGATGAATGCGGAGTGGTGACCGTTCCTGGCACCGCCTTTGGTGAACAGGGAGAGGGATATTTACGTTTTTCCTATGCTACATCTTCTGATATGATTAAAAAAGGATTGGAAAAAATTAAAGAAGGTATAGATAAACTTTAAGCCAGACCTGAGAAATGAATAAGGCAACTCATTAATAGTGGTATATAAAAATACTATATTTGTTTTTAAGGCAAGGGGGGTTAGATTATGATAACCAGTTTTGAGCAATTATTCCGGGAATTAACTGCCACCGGCAGGGAAAGGATCGTTATTGCCGGTGGAGAGGACCCGGAGGCACTCAAGGCTGCCCAGGAAAGCTTTGCCAAAGGGTTAGGTCATGCCATACTGGTGGGAAGGCAGGATAAGATCGAACAGTCTTTAACTGCTCTGGGATTTCAGGACCAATCTTTTGTAGCCGAAATTGTTCCGGTGCAGGAGGATGCTGAAAAAGCATTTGCAGCTATAGAAGAAGTTAAAAAAGGCGGCATTTTGCTCAAGGGAAAGATAAATACTGCTGACCTTATGAGAGCGGTCCTGCATAAAGAAAAAGGCTTAAGAACCGAGAATTTTATGAGTAATGTTTTTGCCTTTGAAGACAGAAGAGAAGGAAAGTCCCGCCTGGTACTGTTAAGTGATGGAGGGGTGAATATTAAGCCTGATTTAACGGCTATGGTAGCGATTATTAAAAATGCAGTCTCCTTTGCCCAAAAATTAGGAGTAGAAAAACCGAAAGTAGCGTTACTGGCAGCCATAG
>JAKPKS010000007.1 GCA_029553585.1 Candidatus Atribacteria bacterium
GATTTCCAAATCTCAATTAGACGGCTTAACCGGTCTATATAATGCAATTACCACTAAAGAGCAGATAGAAAGGAATATAAAAAGTCAAAATACAAACAAGCAAGATGCTTTGATTGTTATAGATATAGATAATTTTAAAAATATCAATGATATCCTGGGGCATTTACAGGGTGATCAGGCATTGGAAAGGATAGGCGAAAGTCTGAAACATACCTTCAGACAGAGCGATATTATAGGCCGTATGGGAGGAGATGAATTTGCTGTTTATATGAATGATATCCCCTCTGTTGATTTTGTACGCTCTAAATGCCAGCAATTAAGTACCCTTATTCATGAATTAAATCAAGATCTGTCCCTGCCAGTTTTAATCAGTATCGGTATTGCAATTTCAACCGGAGAACATAGCTATGACGATTTATTTAAGCAGGCTGATGAGGCGATGTATCTTTCCAAGAAAAAGGGAGGTGCTCAAATTGTAGTTTATGGAGAGTACGGACTGTAGAGTATGAGACTGCTACGCTTACTTCGTTCGCTCGCAGTGACAATTTCGTTCTACGTATTGCGCCGTTCGTCTTGCATAATAATAAAATCAAAAATAATAAGACTAAAATCTAAATTCTAAAATCTTCTTTTGAAACGTTAATAACCCTTGCCTTCTATCATCAAGAATTTATAATTCAAGACCGAACCCTGTCACTTATCATTATAAAAAATAACCCCATCGGTAGTTCAATACCGGTGGGGTAGGGAAGTTAATTTAACTGGCAAAGATGAGGTTCAATATGATGAATAAAACAAGGGGCAGGAGTTTGGGAAATCTTTTCATTTTATATATACTCCTTTTCATTATTTATATCTCTATTTTATATTTAGCTAAAGGAATCTTGCCGGTGAACCTGTATTTACTGCCAAAAATAATGGTATAGTTCAGTAGTATGTTATGCTACTTCTTTTATAGTATAATATAAAGAAATTTTAGAAAGAAAATGGGAGAAAAAAATGAAATATGATTTTGATTTAATATGCATAGGGTTGGGGCCTGCCGGCATGGCGGTATCTGCTATGGGGGCAGAGATGGGTTTAAAGGTATGCAGTATTGAAAAGAATAAGGTTGGCGGGGAATGTATGAATGTAGGTTGTATTCCCAGTAAATCTCTGGTCAGGATGGCTAAATATCGTTATTCCTATATAAAGCTGAAAGAGATGGGTTTAGAAGAGGGGGAGATGCCTGGCGTAAAAAGCCCTTTTGCCAAAATTAATGAATATTTAGAATATATCAATAAGGAAAAGAATTTAAAGATGCTGGACAAGGTTACCCTGATTCTGGGTGAGGGAGAGGCAAGCTTTGTTGATTCTAATACAGTAACAGTAGGGAACAGGACAATAACCGGTCGAAGGATTTTTATTGCAGTGGGTTCAGAACCAATGGTGCCGCCTATTAAAGGGTTGGCAG
>JAKPKS010000298.1 GCA_029553585.1 Candidatus Atribacteria bacterium
TATATGCCCTGGCATTTAAGTCAATATCATAGGGATTTACACCATTGATAGTAACCAGTCCATCTGTTATGGAAAATCTTTTATCAAAATAGATAAAAACACCCTTTTTTAAAGTGATAGTTCCCTGCGGGACCGGATCGGCGAGGGAGCCGCCTAATTGTATTTTGCCTCCCACCTCAATTTCGGCATTAACCATCTTTAATTTAAAGGAATCCAGTAACTCAATATCTATCTCCAGCTGATCTTTGCCATTACTTCTGGCAGCAGCGAGGGGTTGGGGAAGGGGAAAATCCATACCCTCCTCCAGCTTTAACAGGTTATTAATATGCAAGGTCCCATTGGAAAGGAACAGGTGGCCGCTGATATGGGGAGAGGATATTAAATTGCTAATTTCCAGCTTCAAATCAGCCTCACTCTCTAAAACATTCTGATAGACCACCTTTTTATCCTCATTTTTAATTTCCAGAGTAATATTATCAGGTAACAATCCGGTTAGGACAAATTCTCCTGACAGGCTGAATCTGTTTTCATAAGCCCGGAAATGAAGAGGAGGTATGGTAACTCTGTTATTCTTTATTGCTATTGTGTTATTAATTTCTCCAATCTGTACCGAAAAATCGTTAAGTCTGGCTAAGCCCTGACTAATTGAAATTGAGCCGTTTATTACCGGATGGGCTGTTGTGCCGGTGAAGGAAAGCTCCAGGTCGACTATTCCACTGATTTCTGAGAAGGTATCAGGCGAGAACATCTTTAGAATGTTTAAATCGGTCTCCTCCATCTTTATTTCAAAATTGAGCGGAAATTCCTGGTAAGCCGTCGATAAATTGATCTCTTCTTCCCTGTTATAAATAAAGCTATCCACAGGAATATTCCCGTGGGCAGTAATCTGGTAACCTTCTTCCAGCTCAATACTTAATTTTTTAACCTCTATCTGATTGGTGACACTATTCCAGAGCAATTCACTCTGTAAGTCCTGGAATTGAAATTCCCGGAAATAACCCTTTTTTATTTGAGCTGTGAGAAATATATTGGGTTGTTCCAATGTCCCAGTGCAGGAGCCCTTGATATTGGCAATACCCCTTACCTCTTCCTCTATCTGAACCGTATTCATTAGTTCTGCCATATCGAGTTCATCGGCCTGGAAACTGATATCCAGATTACCTGAAGTAGAGATTCTGCCCTGTGCTTGAACCACTCCTTCAGACTGAATAAGCTTTAAATTAGAGATATTGACATCCTGCTGGTCTAAAATAAGCAGTGCTTCCAATCTGGAAGGGGGGTTTTCTTCCTCCTGTTGAGGGGTAAGCAGGATTGATAGGGAGAGCTGCTGTTCTTTGCTATTGCCGGTAAAATTTACCATTCCATTTATCCCGGAGGGCAAAAATCTCCTGAGCGGATCTTTGGTCGGATATAAATAATCTATCATATCAAGGAAAGAGTGTTGAGAAAACTCAGTTTCCAGGGAAAATGGATACTCAGCTCCCATCTTAACCTGACCTTTGGCCTTTAATTGCAGCACTTCATTTTGCAACAGGAGCTGCTCTAAATCAAGCACATAATCATAACCGGTGATACCCAAAAAATTTTTGGATTCTTCTGGTTGACCCCCGGCAGGAATAGTCTCTTCCGGTTGCAGTAGAAAATCTGCCTTGCCCTGTCCCAGCGGATAGTCCTGATAGACTATTTCTTTTAAAGTCAGTGTCCCGTTAACTTTCAATTCAGGCCAGATACCCTTTATATATCCGCTTCCTGATGTCTGTCCGGTAAGAGGGATATTATAATTTAGCGTTTCCAGTATCGATTCCAGGGACAGCGGCTCGATTTGATAGAAGAGATTAATCTCTGGCTGTTCAGATTGAGATAGGGTAATTTTTCCCTCCCCGCTTAATTTCAAATCCTGGTTGGTCAGGGTATATGACGGTATAGATAAAATGTTCTGCTGATAGGAAAGTTTTCCCGTTATTCCTTCTATCTGGTAATCCTGAACTGATAAATCTGATAGATTAAGCTCCATATCAATCTCAGGCTGAGGCCAGTTCCCCTTGACCGTCCCCTGTAGCTGTGCTCTGCCGGCGAGGGGCGCCTCAAGCCCGAAAACGCTACTGAATTGAGTCAGGTCTGATATCTGTGCTTCCCAATCGAGCATAATTAAAGCTGCCTCAGCCCACTGTAATTTACCCTTTAAAAAACCATCAATCTTACCAGAACTTAATTTACATTGTTCAATCGAGAGTACATTGTCAGACAGATCAAAGGCAGCTTTGATATCACCTTTTAAAGGATCGGGTAAAGAAAAACCACTCCCCCCCGGATTATTTATAGTAAATTTACCGGTGAGATTTAATATATTATTCTCATTATCACGTTTTTTGTTTTCCATTAAAAAGCTGCTATCAATACTACCTGAAAATTCATCTAAATTAGACAACTGCCGGAAAAGTGGATTTTGGAATGAGAGACGTGAAGTTTCTATTTCAAAATGGTAAAA
>JAKPKS010000015.1 GCA_029553585.1 Candidatus Atribacteria bacterium
TTCAATTTCGCAAACATTTCCAAAGCGTCTTCTTCTTCATCGGAGAATACATGTTTTAAATCTTTTAAAACCGCGAAATCCATCGTCATATTTAACGGATTTTTATTCATTTCTCTGGCAAGAGTTCCTTCCAAACCGCGATTGCTTTTTTTATAGTTATTATTATTTGTAGTGCAGATCATCACATTATCTTCAAAGAAAACGGCTAAATTGCCAAAATAGTAATATTTACCATCTTTACGCAAACGACCTTCGCGGTTCATCTCTTTCAGCAAATCCTGCACTCCCTTATTGTTCTTTACCGATGCAACAAGAGTTATAAAGGGAGGTTCCTTTTCGTCCAAAATATTCACTGCAATTATGCCGGAACCATCTGCCAGCTTATTTAGATGTTTCATTAACTTGCTAATCTCGGGATTGTCAATACTTTTCAACAGTTTATCAATTCTCTTTTCCGAAAGGGCATAAAGCTTAGGATAATTGGTTTTTACGGAGCTCAGCATAATCAATCCTTCGGTAGGAACATAAGGATAGAGGTCTTTCACATTAACGGCATCGTTAATAACGCTTTCCAGTTTCTTTTGCTTTTCCTGGGTCGTCTCAAATTTTACTGAGGATACCAATTTCCCCTTATCAAAATCAGCGGAGAAAGAGAGGAAAGTATTATACAGTTCAGTAGGTAAATCAATTGCCGTGTTCATTGGAATTTTGGCATCATAAGTAAGTCCTAAAAGGACGCTTTCAAAAACATTTTCCGGGTCGTCCACCCTAAATTGGTCCATAATGTCCCAGTAATTGTAATAGTAGCGTAAACCACTATCATAATAATAGTTTCTATACATCTCGCGCTGTTTATGCTGGGAAATTATTCTTTCCACATTTCCCTGGGCGTCTTTTAATCCTTTTTGAGCAATACGAGCCATTCCATCCAAATTAGCCCAAAGGGTTATGTCGTGACCTCTCAGCTTACTGCTGCGGAAGTCCTTATTAGCAAGAATGCAGGCAGATTTATCCTGGGTTAAGTAAGTTTTCACTTTTTTGCTAAGGTCGTTATCATTGCTTGGATCGGTTATTCCAATAAGCATAGATTTTTCAGTCCACATACAGGAAAGACCTTTCAGATCAATTTCGTAGATATTGGATTTTTTACTAACCGATAGGTCTTTACCACTAGGTAGAGCTATATTTTTGGTAAAGCTATACACTTTTTCCGCATTGGCAATAGGCATAACCATAAAAATATAGGGAAGGTTTTTTTTCGTATCAAACTCCCCAAAAAGGTAGGAGGGCTTCGTAGTTATTAATCCTGTGCTGCGCGGATCTTTAACTAATGCCTCCAGATTATACTCTTCCAAAGCAGAAATCAAGTCCTCATTAATATCACCTTTTTTCATTGCTCCGGTTTTGTTAAGCAGCTGGGGTAAATTAATCTTGGCTACAACCAGAGCATTTTTACTAATATGACGAATTTGAGGCGAAGAGGTTGCAAAATAGTAACCGGCAATAACCACAAGAATTATAAATAAAACTATCAAAACAGGGATTAAAGCTGATTTTTTTTTTCGCTTACCCTCTAAAACTGCAGGGGTTTCTTCTTCTGAGGTAGGAATTTCTTCCGAAACCTGCTCCTGCATTGATTCTTTCACTTCTTCTTGCATTAGTTCCTCCAAATAATTTATTTGTTCTTCAGCAAAAATAAAGACAATTGCAACTATGTATATATCTAAAATAATGTCAAGGTTTTTCCTTCCCGCTGCCAAAAGCGAATATTAAATCCTAAAAAAACAGAAAACATCTTGACAAAAAAACTAAACGCTAAAATAAGGAATTATAGTCGCAGAAGGAAATTCTGCCTAAGAAAAAAGGAGAAATATTATGAAAACGAATGCCTACCTGTTAGTATTGCTTTTACTGCTATTAGTAGCAGGACTGCAATCCCAAACCTTATCCCAAGTAAAGTTAGGTGTAATTGGAGGGCTAAATTTTGCTAATTTCAGTGGAGATGACATTGAGGATCTGGATGACGCCGGATATGATATTGAAGGAAGAACACTCGGTCACATTGGAATTATCGGAAATGCAACTGTATCACAAAATCTTGCTTTGCAAGGCGAAATTGCCTTTAGTATGAATGGATCAAAATGGGAAGGAACTTATTATGATGAATATGGCTATGAATATGATACAACTTGGAAACATAGTATAAATATGCTGCAGGTTCCTGTCTCCGCAATCTATACTGTGAATCTTCCTGAATTAGCATTCAAACCATATTTGGGAGCAGGACTTTCGGCAAGTATTCCTATCAGCTCAGGTTTTTCGGTAGAACTTGGTGGACAAGATGAAGATTTCGATTATGACGATGAAAATTTTGAAGAACTTTCCTCCTTCGTTCTTGGCTATCAACTAAATCTGGGTATGGAATATGAGCAGTATTTTTGCGAACTCAGATATGAAAGAAGCATTACTCCTGTGTTTGATAACAAATATATAGACGATGTTTTTTATAAAAACATTAAACTCCTGGTAGGCTTTCGCTTTGATAGTAACTTTTAATATTATGTAAACATAACCAGTTGTGCATTGCAAGCGGAGGTTTCGTTGCCTCCGCTTTTTTTCAATTTAATCTTACAAAATAAAAATGTGCATTTAACTGTATGCCATTCTTAAGGATACCCCTCATTTTAGCAACTACATTTCTTGCAATACACCGAAACTTGGGCTCATCCCTCAGCCCTCTGCCAAAAGCCCCTTAGGGCGACACCACGATAGCGATGGAGGCATAAGCCCCTCGGGAAATAGGGTTTAGAAGGTTGATAAGGTTTAGAAGGTTGATAAGGTTTAGAAGGTTGAGAAAATGTTGCTGATAAACCCTCTGCCCTAAGCTCTCTGCCAAAAGCCCTTTAGGGCGACACCACGATAGCGATGGAGGCGTAAGCCCCTCGGGAAATAG
This sequence comes from Candidatus Atribacteria bacterium, assembly GCA_029553585.1. Classification (GTDB taxonomy): domain Bacteria; phylum Atribacterota; class Phoenicimicrobiia; order Phoenicimicrobiales; family Stramentimicrobiaceae; genus Stramentimicrobium. The sequence goes on from JAKPKS010000015.1 coordinate 2,954, forward strand.
GGTTTAGAAGGTTGATAAGGTTTAGAAGGTTGATAAGGTTTAGAAGGTTGAGAAAATGTTGCTGATAAACCCTCT
>JAKPKS010000037.1 GCA_029553585.1 Candidatus Atribacteria bacterium
GCAAGAGAGGCCAGTAATATTTTACCCAGACCGGTACAATGCAGGGGAGCTCTTTTACCAACATATGAAATCATTCTAATAGTCTGAGTTGATTCCTCCTTAGCCAAATAAAGAACATGGGTATCTTCCAGTATTCCTAAATGAACAGTTTCATCACATTTTTTGGCTAACTCTTTTAAGTAAGGAACAGCTTCCTTTATAAAGTCGATCTGCTGTAACTTGGCCATACCCAATTCTAAAAGTTTCAAGCCTAACTGATATTTTTGTGTGGCAGGGTCTTGTTCCACGTATCCACCATACTTTAAAGTATCCAGGATACGATGAATAGTGCTGGGATAAAAATCTAATTTTTCTTTGATTTCAGATAGGCTCATTGGGGAATGATCTTTTAACAATACATCGAGAACCGCGAAGGCTTTAATTATCACTTTTATAGGGTAATTGGGGGATTTATTGCTCATAAATAAAATTATTTCCTATTTCTATATTATAGAATATAATTCTATTATATTTACATTTTTATTCTATAAAAAATTCTAATATTTGTCAAATCTTTTTAAAACCTTTGGTTTAATTTTGCTTGCCAACAAATCTATCCATAAAATATAAGGGGATTTGGCAGGAAATGGTTAGGGGGATTGGAGGGGTTCACTTTTTAGATTAGCTAAGTAGAAGATACCAGCCATGATAATCAAAAAACCGCCTAATTGATAAAGGTCGGGAATCTCTTTTAAAATAATACGAGCCAGGATAATGGAAATGGCAGGATAAACCGAGATTATGGCACTGGCTTTGGAAAGATTGATACGTTTGATGGCAGCATAGAAGGTCAGATAGCTCAAGGCATATACTACCAGACCATAAAAGACAAAGATTCCCAGAACATCAGACTGAGCCAGGATGGCAAATTCAGAAACACCGGTTAGCTGGTTTAAGATAAAGAGCATTACCCCGCCATAAAAAGTTCTGCCGGCAGCCAGAAAAAGAGGACTTATCTCCTGCTTATTGAGCAATGACTTGCTGAAAAAATGTCCGATCTGGTAGCAGAGGGGGGTCAGCAGGATTAAAATATCACCCCAGTTCAATCGAGAGCTTCCCTGATAAATAACCAGCAAAGTACCCGCCATAATAAGTAGGGTGCAAACAATCTGCGGGACAGTTATTTTTTCTTTCAATAACAGATATCCGATAATCAGGGCGTAAATTGGTTCCACCTGTAATAAAATGGCGGAATTGATACCACTGGTTAATCTCACACCATAAAAGAAGCAAATATTGGAGAGCATGGTACCAAAAAATCCGATTAAAAAGAGAGAAGGAAAATATCCTTTTTTTACCAATAGCAATGGCGATTCGCTCTTCCATAAAATAATTAAGATTAACCCTGCGGCAGCAATAAGATTGGTGAGACTGGCAAAAAAAAGCGGCTGCACCAGAGAAACACCATATTTACCCAGAATAGGATGTGCACCATGCATAAATGCGCAGGCAATTACTAAAAGAACTCCCTCTTTTTCTCTTCTTTCCAAACCCATAATAATTTACTATCTTTCTTTTTAATTTAATCTTTTTTTTACTAATTTATTAATCTAAATATTTTTGGCATCTGACA
>JAKPKS010000063.1 GCA_029553585.1 Candidatus Atribacteria bacterium
GCTTACTCTGTAACCTGATTTCATTTCCCTAATTTCTGAGGTAAGGAAAAGTACCCACAAGTTGTTGACACGAACAGATTGTAAAATCAAATTGACAGATCTTTGTAAAACATTTATAATTAACTCTTGGCGCAACTGTCAATAGTAAAAATTTCTAGACAGTAACGGTAGAACTAAATGAATTTTTCAGCAAAAAATAAGAATTGGAAGGATGGTGAGATACGCTAAAATCTTACTGCATATAGTGAAATACATTTGTAGATCGATGCAGTACTATAAGTTAGAATTATTTAGAACTTCAACGGGTTGATTAATATTGGTATTACAAAGATCTAAAGGTGCAAGTAAATTAAAGAACAAAGATAAATCTGGGATTTCGAGAGTTTAAAAATATATTAAAAAATATAAATTTAAATAAGGAGTAATGTGATCATGAAAAAGGTATTTACTTTGAGAAGAAGTCTTATCTTATCAGTGCTGTTCTTATTAACAATTTCCATTTTTCCAGGATGGTGTCAAAATAAACCCATAGAGCTCACTTATGGGCACCCGTCTCCCCCTCAAACTATCACTGGGCAACTTCATGCTAGTTATGCTAAAGAAATAGAAGAAGCTACTAATGGAAGAGTAAAGATTACCATCTATCCGGCAGAAAGTCTTTTTAAATTAAAAGATACTGTTAGTGCAATCGAAACAGGCATAACAGATATAGGTGAGATACAGGTGGCTACATCTCCAGGGGTGTTTAACTTGGCAGAAGTTATGTTCCTACCCTTCCTTTATACTAACTCCTCCCCAAAACTTCCTACCTATGAAATTAATACCAGAGTTATAAATGAATTGCTGGAAACAATGCCCGAAATGCAGCAAGAATTTGCTAAATTCAAAGTTCTTTATATTGGTGGGCAAGAAACTTATTATATAGCATCGATTAAAAAACCAATTCAAAAATTAGAAGACTTAAAAGGTTTAAAAATTCGGGTGGTAGGACGATATGCGACCAAAGTAATTGAAAAATTAGGGGCTACGGCGGTGAGTATCCCAGTATCAGATATGTATGATGCTGCTGCAAAAGGTGTTATAGATGGCGCATTAGTTATTGCAGATATGATAGATTCTTTCAGTATTCATCAGGTTCTTCCTTATTGGACTAAAGTTCCATTGTGGAATTCAGTTATAGTAAAGCTTATGAATAAACAAACATGGGAGAACTTACCTGTTGATATACAAGAGCAAATTATGAGTGTAAGCGGTTATAAAAAAGGTTTAGAGCAAGCAGAAATGAGATTTGGGTTAATAGCTCAAAAAAAATGGGAAGAGCTAATGGAAAAAGATGGAAAGTATATTACCTGGTTTATCTTACCTGAAGATGAAGTATTGAGATGGAAAGAATTAGCGGGTAAGCCTGTTTGGGATGAATGGGCAAAAGAGATGGAAGAAAAAGGGTTAGCAGGTAAAAAAATTCTTGATAAGGCTATTGAATTATACGAAAAATATGAATAATTGGCAGCTTTAAACTAAAGAGAAGGAGTGCAAAATATATGAATATTGATACTCAGCAACATAGTCTACTAACTAACATGCAAAAATGTCTTTTTTCTTTAGCAAAAAATTTAAACTTTATTGCCGGGTTAGTTCTTATATTAATGATGTTTTTAGCTGCTACAGATGTGATTTTACGATATTTTTTCCATCGTCCCTTAGTAGGGACGATGGGATTAATAGAGGTCATGCTTCCACTGATTACTTCTTTAAGCTTTGCATATGCCGAGGTTTTAAAAGGTCACTTAAAATTGGATTTCCTTACTAGTAGGTTGCCAAAAAAAATTAATTCTATATTAGAAAACTGTACCGATGTGATTACTCTAGGAATGCTTATTTTTGTTTCTTTAGCAATATTAAATTATGCTAATTATATAAAAACTACAGGCCTTCTTGTAGGTGATATAACGATGTTTGTATACCCCTTTGTGTATATAGTAGCTTTTGGATGGTTTCTTTTCGCCTTGGCTAAGTTTGCAAATTTGGTTCAAGCAAGAAAAGAAGGGGGTGTACAGTTTTGGACTGGGATTATTATAGGAGTGATAATTTTATGCCTTTTTGCGCTAATCCCGATAATGCGGGAATCTGAAATTCAATTAAGCCGTTCAATGGTAGGTTTAGTAGGGGTTATCCTTTTATTAATTTTTTCTTTTATTGGAATGAGTATAGGAACAGCCATGCTTGTAGTTGCATTTTTGGGTATAATGTACATTAGAGGTTTCCCATCTGCTTTAAATATATTAGGCCTTGTACCTTATTCCACCGCATCCAGCTATAATTTTAGTGTTTATCCCCTATTTATATTTATGGGAACAATATGCTTTGTATTTGGAATAGGAGAAAATATTTTTAAATCTGTACATAAATGGTTTGGGCATATAACCGGCGGTTTAGCCATGGCGACAGTAATAGGTTCAGCTTTATTTGCATCCGTCAGTGGCTCAGGTACAGCAAATGCGGCAACTATGGGCAGGGTTGCACTTCCCGAAATGAAAAAATATAAATATAATGATAAATTAGCTGCCGGGTCAGTTGCTGCTGGTGGAACTTTAGGCCCACTGATTCCCCCGAGTACTATTTTTATACTTTACGGCATATTAACTCAGCAATCCATAGGAAAGCTTTTTATAGCCGGTATTCTTCCGGGGTTATTAAAAGTGGCAATATATATGATAGTGATTAATATTTTATGCAAAAGATACCCCGATTGGGGTCCCCGGGCACCTGAAAAAGCCAGTTTAAAAGAAAGGGTTATTTCTATTAAATATGTATGGCCTATTTTGTTCCTTTTTATTCTGGTAATAGGAGGACTTTATTCAGGTATTTTCACACCTACAGAAGCTGCAGGCATAGGAGCCTTTGGGGCACTTATTTGTGCCATTCTAAAGGAAGGGAGAGGATTTTCATTTAAAAAATTCGTGAATAGTAGTTCTGAAACATCCAGAACTTATGGAAATACATTTCTGATTTTAGTTGGGGCAATGGTTATAAGTACTTTTCTTAGCGTTACCCGTCTACCTTTTCTGCTGGCAGATTATATTAGTAATTTAGCTGTCAGTCCATATGTGATTATCACTATTCTAGTTATAATTTTTTTAATTTTAGGCTGTATAATGGATATTCTCTCAGTGGTTGTTATTGTTGTACCGATCGTATTTCCAATAGTGACTGCAATAGGTTTTGATCCGATTTGGTTTGGGGTTTTAATATGCTGGCTATTTGAAATAGGGGCTTTAACCCCTCCTGTAGGAATAAATGTATTTGTTCTAAAAAATGTAGCACCAGACGTTGCTTTGGGAGATATATTTGCTGGTGTTGCTCCTTTCTATATTGCAGATATACTCGCAATAATTTTGCTGGTAGCTTTCCCCCAAATCTCAACCTACCTACCGAAGCTGATGATGGGGTAGAATAAGTTGAAGGTTGTTTATTAGACTTTTTTAAGTCCGTTAAGATTTTTATTTATTATATTAATTGTATTAATTAAATAAAATACTATAAATTTTAAAACGAAGGAGTTAAATATGACTGTAGTTCAAAGCGATATTCTAATCATCGGTGGTGGAATTGCAGGATGTTTCGCTGCTATAAAGGCGAGTGAGATGGGTAAAAGTGTGGCACTTCTCGATAAAGCTACCATCAGGCGGGGTGGAAGTGTAGGTCCTGGAATGGATCACATATCAATAGGGGTCCACCCTGAAGCAATGACTTTGGAAGAAGCAAAGATAAGTGCTTTAAAAAATAGAAAAGAATTATATGATCCTAATGTTATGCTGGCTTGTGATGTTCATGCATACGAGCGTATTAAGGATTTCGAGAAATACGGTGTCCATATGCAGGAAGACGATGGTAGTTATCGTATTTGGAAAATCCCAGAAAGGCATTCTTATTTTCTTTCTTACAGAGGTGTAGATACTAAAGTAAAACTCGCTGAAGCAGTTAAAAAAACTAAAACAAAAATATTTGAAAGAACAATGGGTGTTGAATTACTTAAACATGATGGCCGTGTAGTTGGTGCAGTAGCTATGAATACACGAACCGGAGAACTGACCACCTTTTTAGCAAAGGCAACAATACTAGCTACCGGGGAGCCAGGTAGGCAGTATATTGAACCAGACGGGCCCTTTATGACCTATTATCCAATTACTAATACCGGTGATGCCGAAGCTATGGCGTATAGAGCAGGTGCAAAATTAGCTAATATGGAGTTTACTTATGTTGATTATACCCTTTCAAGGGCTGGCGGAGGTATTCCTGGTATTAAACCTTTTGAGAAATTAGGGAAATATGTAAATCGCTTTGGAGATTCTTTTATTAATTCTTTAGAGGATAGCAAAAAGCGCGTTTTCTTAATGGTAAAAGAAGTTATGGAAGGAAGAGGTCCTATTTATATTGATCTCAGGGGACTGCCAGAGGATGTTATCAGAGAATATGAAAGAGAGATGGAACATGAATATCCGATTACCATTGAATGGTTTAAGCAAAGGAATCTTGATTTTAGAAAAGATCTCATTCCTATACAACTTATTCCTGCAGGCATTCATGGAGGGCCAATAATTGATGAAACCCTGAAAACGTCAGTTCCTGGGCTATATGCAGCTGGTGCCGCAACAGCTTTTGTGATGGGCCTGGGTCGTGCAGCGGTTACAGGACACATAGCTGGTGAGGAAGCATCTTTGTATTCATCCACTGTAGACATGCCACTATTATCTACAGAGTACATCGAGAATATAAAGGAAAATATCACCGCGCCCTTTAATAGAAATGGGGAAGGAATAAATCCCAAAGAGCTTGAACTTGCTATAAGAAGTATAGTTACAGATTATGTCAGTTACCTTAAAACTGAGGGTATGATGCAAAAAGGTCTTGAGAAGCTCCTGGAGCTCAAAAAACAGTTTTTAGGAAAAATAACTGCTCGAAATGCACATGAGTTAATGCGATGCTGCGAAGTTCAAAATATCTTTGACATGATAGAAATGCATATTAGAGCTTCATTGTATCGAACAGAAACAAGGATGAGAAAAGTCGGACTTCATCCCCATTACCGTGTTGATTACCCAGAAACTGACCCGAAGTGGGAGAAATGGGTTGTTGTGCAAAAAGACAATGATGGGCATATGATTCTCAGTACTTCCGAAGTACCGGAATTAAAGGAGGCTTAAGAATATGAGTGTGAAGATTATTTATGAAAATTGCACTAGCTGCAGAGCGTGCTACGACCAGTGTCCTGCAGATGCTATTGGGTGGGATAAAGAGAAAAAGATACCCTATATAGCATATCCCGATGAATGTAATCATTGTGGAGTATGTTGGATGGAATGTAAATTTAATGCGATAAAGCATATTTTACCACCTTTATCCTGGTTAGAAATAAATAGAAGATATATTCCCTCGGTGCCGCAACCTTCTGCATTTAATTGGGAAAATCTAATTTTGTAAAAGATATATTGATTTTATCTACTTGATAAGATGCCAGATGCTCTACGCACTGGCATCTTATTTTAAAATTATTAAATCCTAAAATCAGACGAGTAATAGTATTTTTTACATAAAAAGAAAAAAGTATTTTAAGAGACAGGGAATTTATCTAGCATAAATTGAAAATATCATCAATATCAAATGATACTAATTAGGAAAATTTATTGACAGAAATAGTGGTAAATGGTAATATTTTTCTGAAAAAGTATCTTTAATTTAGTCCGGAGAGACTAGAAAGGTAACCAAAAACTGTGGGTATATTAATTCAGGTCACTATATACCTTATAAAAAAGGTGGATTTAATGGAAATCTTCCCCATTTAACGGGGAAGATTTTTTTATGTCCGAATTCGAAATATAAAATTAAAGGATGGTATGTAGAATGATTATAGATAAGCTTTATGAGGAAGCTCTGCAGAGTCCGGTTTGTGTGGGTCTGGATTTCAGGTTTCATTTACTGCCCGAGTATCTGATACAATCTTCTCTTCGTCTGGAGGAAAAGATATTTACTTACAATCAGCATTTGATAGAGGCAACCAAGGATATAGTGGCTTGTTACAAGCTACAGATCGCCTGTTATGAGGCCCTGGGTATCGAGGGGTTAAGAGCCTACAGTAGAACAGTACGCTATATCAGGGAGAATGGCAAAATAGTCATTGGTGATGTCAAAAGAGGAGATATTCAAATTACCGCAGAATTTTATGCCCAGGCTCATTTTTCAGGAGATTTTGAGGTTGATTTTGTAACTATGAACCCTTTTTTAGGGGAAGACAGTATCAGTCCTTATTTTAAATACTTAGAAACCGGAGAAAAAGGCATCTTTGTTTTGATACATACCTCCAATAAAAGTGCTGGTGATTTTCAGGAATTGATGGTAGAAGGGCAGCCTTTATATTTTAAAGTGGCAGAAAAGGTTAAAGAATGGGGAGCACCCTTTATTGGCTCAAACGGGCTCAGCCTCATTGGTGGGGTTGCCGGTCTGACTTTCCCGGAAGATATGGTGAAGATATGGGAAGCCTGCCCCCATGCCTTTTTTTTGATTCCGGGCTATGGAATGCAGGGAGGTAAATCAATAGCCCTCACGCCACTTCTGCAACAAAAAAAGAGATTTATTATTAACTCTTCCCGAGATATCATTGGTGCCCATAAAGGTATTAAGGAGCATGAAGGCTTTGCCCAATGTGCCAGGGAAAGTGTATTAAAAATGAAGGAAGATATTCTTAAATGGCAAAAATAATCTTTAACCAACAGATCGATGATGGTATCTACTATATTGAAATTGCCGGAAAATATAGAGGTTCCATGGGACAATTTTATATGCTGAGGGGCTGGGCCACCAGTCACCCCCTACTGAACAGGCCTTTCAGTATCTTTGACCTTAATGACCATTCCATCAGTTTTATCTATAAAGTTGTGGGAGAAGGTACCCAGTTATTGAGCAAATTGAGAAAGAATAATGATTTAGAGCTCTTTGGTCCCTATGGCAATGGATTTCCCCTGGTTGAAGGTAAAATAGCCTTAGTGGGAGGAGGTATGGGTATAGCCCCACTTTATTTAGCTGCCCGGGAGTTAATGACCTACAGTCCGACCAATGAGGTTCATATCTATTTAGGCTTCAAAGAAAATGCAATTTTGACAGATTTATTTGAAGCAGTATCCCATAAACTGATTGTAGATACAGGTGGGTATATTTCAGAAATAGTAAATGTGAATAGCTATGACTATGTCTTTGCCTGTGGACCGCAAGATATGGAGATGGCCCTTATGCAACAGAAAAACTCAGAAAATACCCATATATTCTTTTCGGTGGAAAGAAGAATGGGCTGCGGGATTGGTGCCTGCCTGGCCTGTACCTGTAAAACGAGTGCAGGCAATAAATTAACCTGTAAAGATGGACCGGTGTTTCCGGGGGAGGTACTTCTCTTTGAATAAAGCACTACAGGTAAAATTTGGAAATATAATCTTTAAAAATCCGGTAATTGCTGCCTCCGGTACCTTCAGTTTAGATTTTGAACAACATTTTGATCTGACACAATTAGGCGGAATTTGTACTAAAGGTTTGACCTTATCTCCCAGAACAGGGAATAAGGGTATCAGGATCTGGGAGACTGCCTCAGGGATAATGAATAGTGTTGGCCTGGAAAATAAGGGAATTGATCTATTTATTAAAAACGATTTGCCAATTTTAAAAAAGGTAAGAGCTAAGGGAACCAGAATCATTGCCAATGTAAGCGGCTCAACCATTGCAGAATATCTGGAAGGAATCACTCTTCTTGCTAAGGCAGAGGTTGATATGATTGAATTAAATATCTCCTGCCCCAACATAAAAGGAGGAGGAATGTCTTTTGGTATGACCGGTCAAGCTGCCCGCGAGTTAGTCCGGCAGGTGAGAGGATTAACTCTGCTGCCCTTAGTGGTGAAGCTAACTCCCAATGCTGATAATATAGTCAAAGTCGCTCAGTGCTGTGCAGAAGAGGGTGCTGATGGGTTATCATTGGTGAATACCTTTAATGGTATGGCTATAGATATCAGAAGCAGGAAGCCGGTTTTTGATAATATCTATGCCGGACTTTCCGGCCCTGCTATTAAACCTATAGCCTTGCGCATGGTGCATGAGGTTTGCCGAAATGTCAAAATACCTGTTATGGGAATGGGCGGTATCTGTAATGGTAGAGATGCCCTGGAATTCATTATGGCTGGTGCAGCCTGTATTCAGGTAGGAACTGCAAATTTTATCAATCCACTTTCCTGTATACGGATTATTGAGGAGATTGATGATTTTTTGAGAAAGGAAGGAATTAAATCATTAGATGAAATTCGAGGAATCATATAAAAGGGAGAGTTTTTCTATGGAAAAAGTATTAGAAAAGAATGATGAAACACTGAGCTTTGAGGAAAGAGAGGTACTGGAAATACTCAAAAAAACAGGAGCCATACTGCACGGACACTTCCTATTAACCTCTGGAATTCATAGTGATGGCTATATTCAATGTGCTCGCATATTGCAATATCCAAATCATGCCTGTAAGGTAATGGAATTGATCGCAGAAAAGGTTAAACATCTGGATATGGATATAGTGGTTGGACCTGCCCTGGGGGGAATCATTGCCGCCTATGAGCTGGGCAGACAATTGGACAAAAAAGCCATGTTTGCCGAACGTAAAGAGGGAAAAATGCAGTTGAGACGAGGGTTCGTTATTAAACCCGGAGAAAAAGTGTTAATAACAGAGGATGTGGTTACTGCTGGTACCTCTACCGGAGAAGTTAAGGAGCTGGTGGAGCAAAGAGGGGCAATAGTAATAGGAGTAGCCTGTATCGTTGACCGCAGAAGTCCTGAGTATTCTTTAAACATACCGATGTACAGTGCCTTAAAGATGAATATCAATACCTATCCACCGGAAAAATGTCCACTCTGCCAGTTAGGTGAACCTCTGGAGAACCCGGGGAGTCGCTTTATTTAAAAGATAGATTTGGTATAATTAAATAGTCTTTTGAAATATCTCTGCTTAATTACGGGGAGCTATTTATTTTGCATTCCCACTATATAATGTTATAATACATATCAATATTTTAAAAAATGCTATATTCTAAAACAAAATATTTAATAAATTATTTTTTATTTTTTAAATATAGTGATAATAGAAAAAAATTCTTGTAGAAATTTTTAGGGAGGTTGTTATGAATCAATATATTCCCACCAGAGAGGATACCTTAGCATTATTAAAAGAATATAATCCTGATGACAGCCTTGTCAAACATGCCTTAGCCGTGGAAGGCGTAATGCGTTATATTGCCCGAAAAAATGGGGAAGATGAAGAAAAATGGGGAATAATTGGATTAGTGCACGATTTAGATTATTATAAATATCCAGATGAACATTGTCAGAAGAGTAAAGAAATATTAGAAGAAAATAGCTGGCCGGAAGATTATATTCGCGCCGTAATCAGCCATGGCTGGGGAATATGTTCAGATGCCAAGCCGGAGTCCCTGTTAGAAAAGACTCTTTTTGCTATTGATGAGTTAACAGGGTTAGTAGCAACCACTGCCCTGGTAAGACCTTCTAAGAGCGTGCTGGATGTGGAAGTAAGTTCAGTTAAAAAGAAATGGAAAGATAAACGGTTTGCAGCCGGGGTCAATCGTGATATTATATTAAAAGGTGCTGAAATGCTGGGTACTGATCTTAATGAATTGATAGATGATACCATTAAAGGTATGCGAGAGGTGGCAGAAGAGATCGGTTTAAAAGGGTCTCTTTAATACACAAACCTGAACAATTGCGGAGGTAAATTTATATGGTAAACCGCAAGGATATTCAATTTGAAGGATTTTTTGCTGAAACAATCTTCTTTTTAAAGAATTTGAGAGAGAATAATAACCGTGAATGGTTTTTGGCACGTAAGAAAGATTATTATAAAAAAGTAGTGCAACCAGCTGGTTTACTGGTGGTAGAGATGGGAAAGATGCTGGAAAACGTATCTCCCGGCATACAGGCTGACCCGCGTATCAGCCGTTCCATCTGTCGCATTTATCAGGATATCAGGTTTGCTAAAGACCAGAATCCGTATCGGCCGTACTTAGGTATCTGGTTCTGGCAGGGTATGAGGAGGGAAAAGAGATCGCCTGGCTATTATTTTGAATTAAGACCTGAGCGGCTCTACCTTTCTGCCGGTGCGCAGACCTTTTCTCGTAAAGCCCTGCACTCTTTTCGTGAAGCAGTTGCCACCCCGAAAAGTGGAGAAGAATTATTAAACATAATTAGTAAAATACAAAAAAACCAGAATTATGAACTCAATAAAGCTTATTATAAGAATACTCCAGAGGGGTTTCAGATAAGCAAAGATGAATTGAAAGAGATAATTCGTTTTAATGGTCTTACCGTTTCCCAGGAAATGCCTCTTCCTCCCGAGATATACAATCGTAATCTACTGAAACTGGTTTTTAATATTTACAAAGAATGGTCTCCACTCTATAATTGGCTAATCAAGAATGTTTACACCGAGAAACAGTAACCAGAACCTCTCTGTAAAAGTGTTTTTTACCGTATTATCTGTTGTCTTTAATCATATTATATTATGACCACTTCAAATGCTAATTTTAAATCAGCTGTATTCCTATCTGAAATTGGTTCAGACCATCTGCCTCTTTTTCACTTTCCCCTTTTAGCTCAATTTAATGATTTGCTGCATTTTATCACTACCAGGCAGGGTGGCTGTAGCGACCCCCCTTTTTCTTCTTTCAATTTAGCTTCCCATGTCGGAGACCGGGAAGAACATGTTTTAAAAAATCGTGATAAGTTAGCCAAAGCACTCGGTATATCCGCTAAACATTTTTTTTTCAACCATCAGGAGCATGGTACCAACATACTTTTAATTAACCACAATCAGAAGGCAGGATTGGATAATGACAAAAACTCAACCGATGTCATTCCAGCCAGTGATGCCCTGGTGACTGATCAGAAGAATGTTTGCCTTCTGATCTTTGTGGCTGATTGTGTGCCAATCTTACTTTTTGATTATAGAAAAAAGATTATTGGCCTGGTTCATGCCGGCTGGAAGGGTACCGTGGGTTTGATTAGCCAGAAAACTGTTCAGTTCATGCAATCTCATTATGGCTCTCAGGGGCAGGATATACTGTGTGCCATCGGTCCTTCTATCGGACCCTGTTGCTACCAGATAGGCATGGATGTCCTGGTTAAAGTCCGGGAGTCTTTCCCCCAAGAGGAACACCACCTGATTTGCTATGCCTCTCATCTGAAAAAACATTATTTTAATCTATGGCAGGCCAATATAATTCAATTATTAAAAGCAGGTATTCCAGAGAAAAATATTGCATTAGCCGAGCTCTGTACCTCCTGCCATTCTGACCAATTTTTTTCCAGCAGAAAAGAGCAGGGACTCACTGGCCGTTTTGCCGCAGGAATTATGTTAAGATAAAGGAGTCTCCATTTGCTGGATAACTATCTTTTTCTAAAAAATGTTTTTCTAAAAAAAGAAAGCTCCCATCTTCTAACCCGTATTGATACCATTGTCTTTGATATTGATGGGGTGCTGGTCAATGTGGATTCTTCCTATTATCAGACTATCAAAGATACGGTAAAATTTTATTTTGAAAATATTTTAAAGATGCCTTTGCCGGCAGAGCTTGCTGAAAAAGAAGTAATCTTAAAATTTAAGATGATAGGGGGATTCAATGATGACTGGGAACTCTGTGCAGCACTTATCCTATTTTATCTCTGGAAAATGAAAGAATATAGAATCCCGCTAACAGTTGATTTATTAAGCAAACCACCCCTTATTTCTAATTTTATCGAGGAGCATTTAGCTGATGGAGGTGGATTACCCACAATGGTACGCTGGTTGAAAGATAGGGCAACCCATCCTGAGGAAATATTTTCTATCTGGAATCAGGAACAGATCTTTCAGATAGCCAAAGAATTTTATGCTGGTGAGCAGTATTGTTATGATTTTTATCACTTTCACCCTGACTATATAAAAAAGGCGGAGGGGAATATAGCCAGGGAAACTACCTTGTTTGAGCCGGAATTAGTTAATTTTATCAAAAAATACCATATCGGGATTTTTACCGGACGAAGCGGACCGGAAACGGCTTATGTACTAAAAAAGATTGGCTGGCTAAATTGGCTTTTACCAGAATCTATTATTACTTTTGACCATAATATCAAAAAACCATCATTCTCTGGCTTAGAGATATTGAGTGACAGGTTTCAGTCTGAAACAGGACTTTATATCGGGGATACTATGGATGATTTTCTAACAGTACAGAATATCAATAAAAAATTCCAGGTAACCAAATACCTTTCCGCAATTATTACTGGACAAAATTTAAGGGAGAAGAGGGAAAAGGAAGGGGTTTTTCTACCCAAGGGAGTCGATTTGTTAGGTGAAAATGTTAATGAGGTAGTAAGATTATTAGCTGACATTTACGATGGCAGGGAGTATATTACTCAATAATATAAAAGTATCAGAGTTTAATTAGTGTTGAGAGATAAAAGAGCATAATAGAATGTTCAGTTTGTATCTGAATCAGTTAAAACCTGAACAGTGTCATAATCTTTATGTTCATCAAAATCACGATTTAGTTCTATCAACTTTGGAATAATTTCCAGTCTATTCATAGGGAAGAGATGGATACCGGCTACCTCTTTTATGGTACTAAATTCTCTGATTAATTCCTGGGCTAGGCCAATACCCTCTTCAATGCCGGCATCAGCCATTCTGCTTTTAATACTTTCCGGAATGAAAATATGACCGAGATTCTTTTCAATATAATCAACCATCTTTGTACTCCTTAAAGGCATTATGCCGATAATCTTAGGGATGGTTATATGTTGAGTCATATTAAGAAATTTTTCTAAAACCTCTATACTAAAAATGGGCTGAGTCTGAATGAAGTTTGCGCCGGAGGCAAACTTTTCTTCTAATCTCGATAATTCCTTGCTATCTTCTTTAAAATCTGGATTAACTGCTACACCGGTGAAAAACTCAGTCCGGTAATTCGAAATTTTCTTACCTGAGAAAGCCCCCCGATTTAATTCCTCAATAATTTTTATCAAACCGATAGAATCTACATCAAAAACAGCTGTGGCATTTGGATGGTCTCCCATTTTGGGATGGTCTCCGGACAGGGCCAGAATATTTTTTACACCCAAAGCATAAGCTCCCAACAACTCAGCCTTTAAAGCCAGCAAATTTCTATCCCGACAGGTAATATGGAAGATGGTTTCCAGATTCACCTTTTCCTGAATAATATGGGAAAGGGCGATAGGGCTCATTCTTAAAGAGGCTAACGGACAATCGGTGATATTGATAGCATCAGTTAAACTCAGATATTTTCTAATATCTTCCAATAAATACTCAATATTCATATTAAGCGGTGGGTCTAATTCCACCGTGAAAACAAATTTTTTCCGGGCTAATTTTTCTTTTAAGGCCATAATAAATTATTTTTAGATTTAAATTGAAATTTTATTTTAATTTAATAATAATGAGTTTATTTTTATTCT
>JAKPKS010000076.1 GCA_029553585.1 Candidatus Atribacteria bacterium
CCTTACGTTTTAATTGCTCTGATTCTAAATATTTTTCAATATTCAATAACTTATCACTTATTAACTTGCTTTCTGACTCATATTTTTGAATTTCTTTTTGCAGAGAGGCGATGATTCTCCTACTTTCTTCCTCTTTTACTACCCATAAATCTTCCTTATCAGCAAGGAGTGTTTCTAACTTTGCTTTTTCCTCACTTAACAGAACTATACCTTCGGTATCTGACTTTCTTTTTTGTATTAATTCATCTACCTTTAGACCAAATTCCAGCAATTCTTGCTGATACTTATTTAATTGGCCCTGTAATTCAACTTCTTTTTCTTCTGAGGTAATGTCCTTCTTCTCTGAGATCTCCTTCATTTTTTCTTCCAATTGGGAAAGCGATTCTTCCTGTCTTTTAGCCAATTGTTCTGAGTGTTCCAATAATGCTTCTCTTTTTAACAAATCACTTTGCATTTGATGGAGGCGATTGTAATTAAAGTAGGCGAAAGTAGCTGTAATTATTAATAAAAAAATAAAAACAATAATTATACTCCTTGACATTATTATCCCTCCTATTTATTTCGTTATTTTATTATATCTCAAAATCATAAATGATTCATCTACCAGATAAAAAATATGCATTTATTTAACTCTTTTGTTGTTTATTAAGATAAGTTTTTCTTTTCTTATAATTTTGTTCCTTAACAAATAGAAAATATACTGTTATAATAAAATAAGTAACTTTTTTAAACCTACTTTAATTTATAATAGATAGAAGATAGATAATTTTTATAAATATTTTTAGGGGTAACTATGAATATAGAAAAAAATAATTATTCTAAAGTACCTATCGAACAATTACGATGGAATTGTTGTTTAGCTGAAGCTGATTTTACCTCTACTGATGACTTAGAGGCATGTGATGAAATCCTGGGGCAGGAGAGAGCACTGAAGGCTTTAGAGTTAGGTCTTGATATGGAGTATTTAGGTTATAATATATTCATTACCGGTAAATCTGGTACCGGGCGTAGCTCTACTATTAGAATGCTTCTACAAGATAGAAAAAGAAAAGACATTATCTTTGATGACAAATGTTATGTACACAATTTCAAAGATCCAGATATGCCTAAAGCTATTAGCCTTCCGGCCGGGAAGGGAAATCAGTTCAAAAAAGATATGGAAAACCTGGTTCTGACCTTAAGAAAGCATGTACCTTCTCTTTTAGAAAGTGATAGATACCAAAGAAGCAAAGATGTCCTTACTGAGGGTTTTAAAAAGAAACAACAAACCCTGATCAAGGAATTTGAAGATAAGGTAAAGGCGGAAAAATTCACCATTGTACAGGTTCAGATCGGGCCATATACCAGGCCTGATATTTTCCCGGTTATTGATGATAAGCCGATAAATTTAGAAAACTTGGAGGCGCTGGTTGTAGAAGGGAAACTATCTAAAGATGAATTAGATAAAATTAAAATAAAACATCAAGAGTTTACTAAAGAAATCACCCTTATTTCTAAAAAGATTAACATTCTCCAGAAAGACTTAAACCAAAAACTAATAGAATTGGATATTAAAATGATAACCCCTCTGGTAGAAGAAGAGACTGTCGAGATAAAGAAAAAATATAATAACAGAACAATCGATTCTTATCTGAATGAAGTTAAAAAGACTGTCCTGGAAAACATAAGCCGGTTTCAGGATAAAGAAGAACAACCTGCAACTATTCCGGGATTAAAGTTACCACAGATAGTAGATACTTTTCTGGACTTTTCAGTAAATGTAATTGTGGACAATTCAGATACCAAAACTTCCCCCGTAATTATTGAAACTAATCCTTCCTATAAAAACCTCTTTGGCATGATTGAAAGAAGGATGGACCGAACTGGTTATCTGGTTACTGATTTTACCAAAATTAAAGTTGGTTCACTTTTAAAAGCTAATGGTGGCTTTCTGGTAGTTAATGCGCTGGACGTGCTGATTGAGCCAGGTGTCTGGCCAGCACTAAAGAGAACCTTGTTGAACCAGAAGATTGAACCGGAAACCTATGACCCCTTCCCTTTATTCAGCACCTCTGCTTTAAAACCTGAACCGGTGGAATGTAATGTAAAGGTAATTATGATCGGTGATCCCTTTCTCTATCAGCTGCTTTATTTCCGGGATCAGGATTTCGAAAAAATCTTTAAGATAAAAGCTGATTTTGATAGTGTGACTGAAAATAACAACCATAGTATTTATCAATATTCCTGTTTTATAAAACGTCTCTGTGAAAGGGAAAACCTGCTTCCCTTTGCTCAAAGCGGTATTGAAGGAGTAATTGAATATGCGGTCAGGTTAACTGAAAGAAAGAATAAATTATCCACCCATTTTAATAAACTGGTAGACCTCTTGAGAGAATCGGACTATTGGGCTAAACAGGACCAGCAAAAGATTATTGAGAAAAAACATGTCACCACCGCTATTAAAGAAAAGATAGAGAGATTAAATCTTATCGAAAATAAAATACAGGAAATGATCGAAGAAGGAACCCTGATGATTGATACCGAGGGTTCGGCAGTAGGCCAGGTAAATGGGCTTTCAGTATATGATATGGGAGAATATTCCTTTGGCAAACCAACCAGGATAACTGCCAAGACTTCTATAGGCAGAGCCGGTATTATAAATATCGAAAGGGAGGCAGACCTTAGCGGGAAAACACACAATAAGGGAGTACTTATACTCAGTGGTTACCTTCGCTCTAAATATGCCCAGGACAAACCTTTGACCATCAGCGCCAGTATCTGCTTTGAGCAATCCTATTCCGGGGTGGAAGGAGACAGTGCCTCTTCTACCGAAGCCTATGCCCTTATTTCCAGTATCGCCAATATTCCGATCAGACAGGATATTGCGGTAACGGGCTCGATAAACCAGAATGGCGAGATTCAGCCTATTGGCGGGGTAAACCAGAAGATTGAAGGATTTTTCGATGTTTGTCGGGCAAAGGGATTGACTGGAACTCAGGGAGTGTTGATACCAGCTTTAAATATTCCAGACCTTATGTTAAGAGAAGACGTGGTGGAAGCAATTAAAAACGGTCAGTTTCATCTTTATGCGGTAAAGTCTATTGACCAGGGAATAGAATTACTCACCGGTAGAAAAGCTGGCAAAAGAGAAAAAAGTGGTCAGTTTGAGAAAAATACGATCAATTATCTGGTTGATCAAAAACTTTTAGAATTTGCCCTGAAAATAAAAGAATTTGGTGAAGAAAAGAGGAAAAAATAATATAATAGTAATAATAAATAAAAAGAGCAAAATAATAAAACAATTCGTTAATTTTAACAGAATATTTTAGTATATATCTAAATAGTTTTGAAAATTTTTAAAAATTTAGGAGGATTTTTTAATGAAAAGAATTTTAAAAACTTGTTTAAACATTAGCGGCTTTTTACTATTTCTCCTTATAATGTTTTCTCTTTCTACTTCTGCCGCTCCTGATACCAGATTAGAAGCGCTTCTTCAGTCGATTATAGAAGAAAAAACAGTGATACCCGATGTCTATGAAGTTATTACCCTGGGAAACTTCTTTTTAGCTCAAGAACTTTATCAGCCTGCTCGGGATGAATTTTGTAAAGCTTTACAACTTGACCCATCTAATAAAATAGCCATAATTAATCTCAGTTATGTTTTCTATAAAATGGGTAATTTTGAAGAGACTTTCGCACAATTAACTCATTTAACAGATGATGATATTGCCTATGCAAATTATCTCAGAGGATTAATCTATAAAGAACAGCGTAAATTTGACCTGGCAATAGAACAATATGAAAAAGTTATCAAACTTATTCCAAACCATCCCCAATTGAACGCTGAATTAGGGCAACTTTACCTCGATAACCACCAGCTGGTAAAAGCTAACGAAAAATTTATTGAAATGGGATATTTTAAACATCGTCCGCCAATCATGGAAAACCTCATTGCGTACCAGCCGAATGCTTACTGTTACCTCAATTTAGGAAATTATTACAGAAATAACGGTGAACTGGAGCAGGCCAAAGAGGCTTACCAAAAAGCAATTCAATTTGAAGATGATGAGAGATCAATTGCATTAGCTTATTTTTATCAGGGAGAAATTAATCTCAAAGACCATAATTACGATCGAGCAATACTTGAAAAAGAACTTGCCCAAAAAATTTATCCCTTAGGGGGTTATCAATTTACTTATAATAATTTTGCAGAAGCCTTGATTGAAATTGGGGATCAGTATTACCATAATGGAAACCTGCCTGAAGCGCTCACCAATTACCAATTAGCTACAAATTTAGTTAATGTGCCTGGTATATTAGCTGAGGCTCATTATAAAAAGGGCTTAACTTATTATCGTAGCCAGGATTATGAAAACGCTTTACGAGAAGCAGAAACCGCTCTATCTCTTAATCCCGAGTTTTTATCTGACCAACAGAGATTGATTAGTCTACTAATAGCTAATAGTTGGTCAGAAATAACTAATAAGTAGATAAATATATAATTAATTTATAATAAAATTTTTTTTGAAAGTAATCAATTTTTATATAACTTAGAGAGGGGGTTTTAATAAATGAGTATTACTCAGTTTTTAAAAGGCTTGGTAATAATATTGATTGGTGTTATCTTATTGTTAAATAATCTTAATTTAATGGATTGGTCTATTTGGTTTAATATTTTCAAACTTTGGCCTCTATTATTGATTAGCATAGGTATAAGTTTTATTTTCAAGAGAAGACTCTCCTGGTTAGGCCCTCTGCTTCTATTATTGGGAGTAATTTTTGCTATTGGAACCAGCTACATGGGAATTGATTTGCAATTGGTAACAGATAAAATACCAATTGAGGTAAAAACTATGCAAAGAGAGATAGAAATGATTCCTGCTAAAATACATGGGATCGAAGAAAAAGTTGTTACAGAAGAAAACGTGGAAAAAGAAATCTCAGAATCAGCAACTGAAACTGAAAGCAAAGAAGAGCAGGAGTTGGCAGTTCTTGAACCAATTGATCAAACTGATAAAAATATTGAAATGATTCCCTCGATACAAAAAGCCAGACTTTTTATAAATTATACTGTGGGCTCCTTTTTACTTAAATATTCCACTCCCCTTGTTTATCAATGCCAAGTCAGCTATCGCTACCCTGAATTTAAGCCCATTGAGGATTTTTCTATTAAGGATAATGAAGCAACAATTCAAATTACTCACCAGCCGATTCCTGATAAAGTGGCTAGAAATCCCAGAAATCAAATTGATTTAAAATTAAACCCTGATATAGTATATGATATTTTTTTAGAAACCGGTGCTACTGCCATAGATTATGATCTATCTAAATTTAAGATAGAGAACTTTACCATTAAGAGCGGCGCTTCCAAAATTAATATTATTGTTCCTCAGTATGATGGAACAATAAAAATTAATTCTGGTGTATCTAAAATCGATATTGCTATTCCTCGCGATGTAGGATCGGTAGTTTCTTTAGATACCGGGCTGAGCATCAAGGATTTTGAGCAGGATTTCCAAAAGAAGGAAAACAATCTCTATATTTCTCAAAACTATAATAGTGCTACATATCATGTTACCATAAATATCGATTCAGGGATTTCCCAGATTAAAGTCTATTATTTATAACAAACTGTTGCTAATATTAAGATTAGCCAAAATACTTGTTTAAATAAATTTAATTAACTATTCTTATTAAATATATTTGTATTACAGTTAAAAAGAAAAATAGTAAAAAGTTTTATTATTTTATTAATAAACCAGCTTGTTACTATTTTTTATCATACAATGTATAAAGTTTAACTGATTACCTGAAATATTATCTCTTTTTTCTTATCATCAAATTCAACCTGGACTTTGTCTTTTTCTTTAATTTTTCCTTCCAGTATTTGTAAAGCCAATGGATCTTGAAGGTATCTCTGTATAGTTCTTTTTAAAGGCCTGGCACCAAACTGGGGATCGAATCCACGCTCTGCCAGTATTTCCTTTACTTTGCTGCTTACCTGTAATTCGACCTCCTTATCCTGCAAACGTTTCTTTAAAATATTAAGTTGAATATCAACAATTTTAATAATCTGCTCTTTATCCAGACGATTGAAGGTAATAATCTCATCTACCCTATTCAAGAACTCCG
This sequence comes from Candidatus Atribacteria bacterium, assembly GCA_029553585.1. Classification (GTDB taxonomy): domain Bacteria; phylum Atribacterota; class Phoenicimicrobiia; order Phoenicimicrobiales; family Stramentimicrobiaceae; genus Stramentimicrobium. The sequence goes on from JAKPKS010000076.1 coordinate 6,112, forward strand.
GTTTAAAATGTTCCCTCAATACCCGGTCAATCTGTCTAGTTATTTCTTCTTTATTACTGGAATTTAACTGGTAAATGTACTGGCTGCCAATATTGGAGGTCATAATCAGAATCGTATTTTTAAAATTCACCACCCTGCCCTGTCCATCAGTCAATCGACCATCATCCATTATCTGTAACAGAATATTGAATACATCCTGATGAGCTTTTTCAATCTCATCAAAAAGGATTACTGAATAAGGTCTGCGTCTTACAATTTCGGTTAATTGTCCCCCTTCTTCATAACCAACATAGCCGGGAGGAGCACCTATCAGTCTAGCCACGCTGTGTTTTTCCATATATTCTGACATATCAATTCTAACCAGTGCATTTTCATCATTAAATAAAAAAACTGCTAAACTACGCGCCAATTCGGTTTTCCCAACTCCCGTTGGACCCATAAATATGAAAGAGCCTATAGGCCTGTTAGGATCTGAAATGCCTACTCTGGAACGGCGAATAGCATTTGCTACCAGGCTTACCGCTTCATCCTGCCCTACTACCCTTTTCTTCAGCTCCTCTTCCATATGAATTAATTTTTCTGTTTCACCCTCCATTAAGCGCCCTACCGGGATATTAGTCCACTTCGCCACAATTTGAGCTATATCTTCTTCAGTTATCTCCTCTTTCAACATGCGGGAGCTCTTCTGTAAAGAGGCAATCTTTTTATTATTCTCCTCCAGTTGTTTTTCTAATTCAGGCATTTTCCCATATTTTATTTCTGCTAATCGATTGAGGTCGCCACTCCGTTCAGCCTGTTCGGCCTCTGTTTTAGCCTTCTCAATCTCACTTTTGTTTTCATTAATTTTTTGAATAATCTCTTTTTCGTGATTCCATCTGGACATCAAATTGTCCTTCTGTTCTTCTAAATTACCCAGGGTTTTGTTTATTTTTTTTATCTTTTCCTGTGCCACCACGGTATTATCTTTTTTTAAAGCCTGTCTTTCAATCTGAAGCTGCATTATTTTCCTTTGAATCTCATCGATCTCAATGGGCATACTATCTATTTCCAGGCGCAGACCAGAAGCTGCTTCATCTATTAAATCTATTGCCTTATCCGGTAAAAAACGGTCTGTGATATAGCGATTGGAAAGTGTAGCAGCTGCAATCAAGGCAGAGTCCATAATCTTAACCCCATGGTGTACCTCATACCGTTCTTTTAAGCCCCTTAAAATGGCAATAGTATCCTCCACCGTGGGCTCTTTTACCAGTACCATCTGAAACCTTCTCTCTAAGGCGGCATCTTTTTCAATATATTTTCTATATTCTTTTAAAGTAGTAGCTCCAATACAGTGTAATTCCCCTCTGGCTAAAGCTGGTTTTAACATATTGGAGGCATCTACTGCACCTTCTGCAGCACCAGCCCCTACCAGTATATGCATCTCATCAATAAATAAAATGATTGCCCCTTCTGCCTGCTCTACCTCTTTTAAGACAGCCTTTAAGCGGTCTTCAAACTCTCCTCTGAATTTTGCTCCAGCTACCAGAGCGCTTATATCTAAAGCAACAACTCTCTTATTTTTAAGCCCCTCGGGGATATCACCACTCACAATCCGACGAGCCAGACCCTCTACAATGGCTGTTTTGCCTACCCCCGGTTCCCCAATCAATACCGGATTATTCTTAGTTCTGCGTGACAGTATCTGCATAACACGTCTAATCTCATCGTCTCTACCAATCACCGGATCCAGTTTACCTTCCCGGGCTAATTGAGTTAAATCCCTGGAATATTTGTCCAAAGCCTGGTATTTTTCTTCAGGATTCTGGTCAGTTATTCTCTGATTGCCCCTGATACTCATCAAAGCCTGGTAAACCTTATCTCTGCTGATGCCCCTTTCTTTAAAATAGCGGGAAAAAGTACTATCTTCCAGTTCCAATAAAGCCAATAAAAGGTGTTCAGTACTGATATACTCATCCTTCATTTTACTGGCTTCCTGAGTAGCTTTATTAAAAACAGTATTCAATTCATTACCGATGTATTGGCTGCCAGCACCACCTTCAACACGAGGCAGTTGTGTCAATCTCTTTTCTAAAAAAGATTCTAAATCATTAATATCTATTTCCAGTTTAGCTAATACTGAAGGTACAATACCATCACGCTGTCTGATTAAAGCCAGCAGCAGATGCTCACTTTTTATCTCCTGATGATTTTGTTTCAGGGCTAATTGCTGTGCCTCGCTGATAGCTTCCTGGGCTTTAATAGTATATTTATCAAACTGTGCCATGGTTATTCTCCTTTCACAGCTTTTAACATACACAATCTAATTATACTGCCAATTTCAATTATCCATTTACCGTAATATTTAACATTTAACCTTTATGCAGACTATGTATGATCGTTTTAAAGAAGTATACTATTATAAAGTATACCATAAAAATAATATTCTAAATTAGCTGAGAGATACCTTGCCATAGACTCACCTGAATTGTAAATAGTGGAAAATTTACCCAATAATTGCCAAATCTACCAACTAAAAACGCAAATCTTGGAACTCTAATCCAATCTCATTAGCCCAATTGTATTATTGGGTTAAATCCATCTGCTGGTTTTGTTCTGTCAATAAACCCACTGTCAGTTTGGCAGCACAATGTTCTTGTAATAAATGAGCAAGCTCGTCCCGTGCCTCGATTATTACAGATAATGGAATACCATCGATTCCATCAACATTGATAACCAGTTCTTTAGTATCTGTAGTTATTTTAGAGAAATCGGCATTTCTCCAGTTCCACCTTCGGCACATTATCTGTTTGCTCTGGTCATCGTAAAATATTACCTCTCCTTTTTCAGGATGTTCTAATTTGGTACCACCCAATCCCATGAAAGATTCTTCGCCGGTAGCAAAATCGAGGAAGAGGTTACCGCTAATCTTTTTGATATCATCACCACCACATGGCACCAGGTATTTAATGGAGATATAATTAAAAAGAGCTACTGCGGTATTAATAAAAGGTAAGCCACCGCCGCCCATTGCTCTGGCTAATAATGTCTTCACCGATGGCGGGTATTGAATCGGATCTGAGCCAAATCTTAGGTGGGCTTCATCCCAGGCCTTCACAAAAGGATGGTCATTATAGTCCTGCCCTTCAGATTTTCTCTGTTCAATTATTTTATTTAATGGTTTTTTAATTCTTTTATTACTTTCTGCAATCTCAATATCTTTTACAAATACAATTCCACGAATAAACTGAGGGTATCTTTCAAAAATAGCAGGGCTTATCACGATTTTTTTCATTACGCTTATTATTTCTCCATTACTTGTTTTATCTTACTATTTATTATTAAAATCTTCCTGTTAACGAACAGGAAGATTTTTAAAGTCTTATAAAATCTCTACTAATACATTCTTCATTTAATAAACAGATTTATAAAATAATCAATTAAACTTTAGGGGCGGAATATTGTTCATCTTCTCCAACCGGCGAATTTCATCTCTGATCTGGGCAGCCTTTTCATAATTCTCTTTATCTACCTCTATTTGCAGTTCATTTTTCAATTGTGCCAAACGGATGGAAACCTCTTCTTCTTTGGAAGAATGAGTAACAGAGGCTTTTTTCATAACCTCATCAGAAATAAATATGGGTGTTTCCAGTCTTAAGGCAACGGCAACTGCATCACTGGGGCGAGCGTCAATCAATAATTCTTTTTCACCTTTTTTTAAATAGATGGTAGCATAATAAGTATTTTCTCTTAGGTCAGAGATAACCACTTTTTCGGTGACCAATCCGGCTGATTCAATAATATTTTTAATCAAATCAGGAGAAAAAGGTCTGTTAGGCTTGCTTTTCTCTAAGGCTAAAGAGATCATTTTAGCTTCATAGGGGCCTATCCAGATGGGAAGCCATTTTTTTTCATCCTGGTCTTTTAAAATAATGACAAACCCTTTAGTTACCGGATCAATTGCCACCCCAAATACTTTTACCTGTATCATAGCCTTCTCCTCCTTTCTACAAAAATAGTTTTAACCAATATGTTGATAGGTACATTTATAGTAATTATAGCATATTATCTTTTGGATAAAAAAGTATTTTACCAACACAACCTGTTTTATTATAGAATAATATAAGTAGATTTGGCAGTAAGTTAGCACAGAGAAGAATTGAAGAGAATCAATTTTAAAACTTCAATAATTAGCATTATAAGATTGGGGCAAAAGCTCTCCCCGGGCAATCATTTTAACCTTACCGGTTAAGGTAATATTTTTAAATAAATTTTCATCTCTGATAAAATTAACTTTCAGATCTCCTCCTTTTGTTCTTACCAGAAAAGGTGGATGCCTATCTTTTTCAAGGGAATAGACTAATGCACTAGATACAGAACCGGTTCCACATGATAAAGTAATTTCCTCTACCCCTCTTTCATATGTTCTTACAAATAATTGATTATTCGGTTCAATTTCCACAAAATTTACATTAGTTCCTGCTGGGAAGTGTTTTTTATTAAACCTTATTTTGTGACCAAAGTACAAAAGTTCTTTTTCTGGCCAGCTTTCTTCTAAAAAAATCACACAGTGAGGTACTCCTAAAAAAAGGTAGGTATAGATAAAATCTCTATTTTCAATAGTAATAGTCTTATTTCTAATAATATTATCAATATTAACATCAGGAACCTTGATATCAACAAAAGGTTTTCTGATTTGAGCGCATATTTTACCCGCGAGAGTTTCAAAAACCATTTCTTTTGAGACTATTCCTTCAAGAAAAGCATATTCGGCTATACATCTTGCACCATTCCCGCACATCTCGCCCTCAGAGCCGTCAGAATTAAACAATCTCATCTTAAAATCGTACTGCCCGGAGTTTTCTAATAACAAAACCCCGTCAGCACCTAAGGACTCTCTTCTACAACAAATTCTTTTTGCCAGTTCACTAATATTTTTTTCAGAAATTATTTTCTTCCGATTATCGATAATGATAAAGTCATTCCCACAACCATTCATTTTAATAAAATTTATCCCCATTCTATTCATCCTGGATATGTTTATTATTTTTCTAAATCAGTCATATTTTCTATATTAGTCGCAACAATAAATCTTTTTTATTCCCGTAAAGAAAATCGATGATGGGAATCTCAAGTATGCTATAACAACCAGGTTTTTGCTTAAGGCTTGCCCTTGCAGCTGACACCATTATCTGTCCTGTTGCTGCCGGGTTATTTACTGATAGAGTATATTGCATTCTCTGATTATGTGTCTTCCCGGAAACTCCTTTTCTTTCAATATTAACTGAATGACCCATGTCAACAAGATCTTCTACATTGTCAGATTTAAAAACATGTAGTTCATCATGAACAAAATAAGGGTCATTTTTTATCTTATTTGTTACCTCTTCCATTTCATAACCTTCTTTCAGCTTCACATATACCAGACGCAGGTGCATGCCCACTCCCTTAGGGATGGTCAATGAAATAGCATCATCTACACCTTCAATTGCCTTTACTGCAACTGTATGTCCCATACTCATTCCTGGACCATAGTTCACATAGGTTATTCCTCTGGGGGCATTAATCTCTAAAACAGCCCTGATAATAGAGTCGCTACCAGGATCCCAGCCTGCTGAAATAACGGAGACAGCACCGTGTGTTTTTGCAATATGATCTAAATCTTCACGCAATTTAATTAAGGATTCACCATGAATATCATAAGCATCCACCGTATTGATACCTTGTTCAAGGTATATTGGCGCAATTTCAGGCACTTTTCTGCTATTAATAGCCAAAATAGCTATATCTATTTTACCTAACCTGGTAATATCATTATTATCTACAATAGTAATATTGCCAATTTCTTCTTTTATTCTTTTAGCAATATGGGGTACCTCTACAATACCGACTACTTCCATGTCCGGACTTTCCTGTAAAGCATCTAAAACTCCTCTTCCCACATGACCAAAACCTACTATAATCACCTTTAATTTATCCAATTGAACTCCTCCCATCCTTAAATTAAAACCTACTTATGCCAATTATAATCGTTCTTGAAAATCTATTTTGTGATATGACAATAAAAAAAATTTGGTATTTCTCCAACTGTTTACAAAAAAACATATTCTTTTTTTATGGCCTCTTTTTACCAAATCAAAAATTAAGGGTTATACTCCCAGGTAGGCATCCTTAATTTTAGGATTATCAAGCATTTCTACCCCGATTCCTGAACAGGTAATCTGGCCATTTTCTAAAACATAGGCTCTGTTAGCAATCTCAAGTGCCTTGAAGGCATTCTGTTCAACTAATAGTATAGTTATTCCAGCCTGGTTAATCTCTTTTATCTTTGAGAAAACTTCTTCGGTTAAATTCGGTGCTAATCCTAATGATGGCTCGTCAAGCATAAAGAATTTTGGTCTGGACATTAAACCTCGGGCAATAGCTAACATCTGTTGTTCTCCACCAGATAAGGTCCCTCCATATTGTTTTATTCGTACCTTTAATACCGGAAATAATTTATATATTCCCTCTAAGTCTTGTTCGATTTCTTTTTTTCCATCCCTTAAATAAGCACCCATTTTTAAATTCTCATTTACAGTTAGATTTGGAAATATTCTTCTTCTCTCCGGAACTAAACTGATACCTAATTTTACAATTTCATAACTACGTAGCGGCAGAGTATTATTTTCAAAAATAATTTCTCCGGAGGTACGTTTTATAATACCAGCAATACTGCCCAATAGAGTTGATTTTCCTGCTCCGTTACTGCCAATGATAGATACAATTTCATTTTGTTTGACCTGAATGGATAGTCCTTGTATAGCATGTACATGTCCATAAAAGACATTCATATCTTTAATATTTAGCATAAACAGTCTCTTCTTTCTTTTTCTGAGAGGAACTCCCTAAATAGGCTTCAATCACACTGGGATTCTTTTGTATGCTTTCAGGTGTTCCCTCAGCAATTGTTCTGCCAAAATTTAATACTATAATATTATTACAAAGGCTGGTAATAACATTCATATGATGTTCAATAATAACCATGGTTAAGTGGAATTGGTAATGGATTTTCTTAATTAAGTCAATAATATCAGCCACTTCTTTGGGATTCATTCCTGCTGCGGGCTCATCGAGTAGTAATAATTCAGGAGATAATGCCAGTGCTCTGGTAATTTCCAATTTTCTCTGCAATCCATAAGCCAGGTTATCTGATTGGATGTTTAAATGTTCACCCAGATCCATTTTTTTTAATAATTCTTTTGCCTCATTATCTATAACTTTTTCTATTTGTTTATAATTAGATGTTCTCAATAAAGCATCCAATATATTGTATTTTGATTTATGATACAGAGTTGCTTTCACATTATCCAGTACCGTTAATTTCTTAAAAAGTCTTATATTTTGAAAGGTCCTTGCTACACCAAGATTAATTATTTGATCTGGCCTCATTTTATTGATAGGCTTGCCGCGCAACAAGATCGTACCATTATCAATATCATAAGCTCCGGTTACCAGATTAAAAATGGTCGTTTTACCTGCTCCATTGGGGCCAATTAATCCTATAATATCATTCTCATCCACTTTAAAAGAGATATCAGTGAGAGCACAAATTCCACCAAACCTTTTTTCAATTTGTTGTAATTCTAATAATGCCATTAAACATCTCCCTTATTTCAACTATTACTAAGTAATCTGGTTGGTATTTTTATTAAAAAACCTGCTTAATTGCTTAAGTCTTGTGGCAAAACCAGTAAAGGTAATTTCTTTGTATCCCATTAAACCACTTGGCCTGAATATCATGGTTAATACTAAGGCACTACCATAGAATACTAACCTCCATAGTTTGGCAAACCTAAAAATCTCCGGTATAAAAACAAAGATATAGGTTGCTATAATTGGCCCTGTTATACTACCAATTCCGCCACATACCACTGAGGCCAGTATTTGAGTTGATTGATCCAGGGTAAACATAGCAGGTTGAATAAAACCATAGTAATGTGCAAATAAGCCACCCGATAATCCACAAAACAATGCACTGATAAAAAAGGAAAAATACTTTGTTTTGAATAGAGGAACACCCAGCATTTCAGCAGCAATAGCATCTTCTCTTACTATAACCATTCTCCGGCCAAATTTGGAATTAATCAGATTTCTGGCAATAATTATAGTAAAAATTAAGGCAATAATTATGACTGGTAAGGTACAACAAATCCTGATTCCTGGTAATCCCCGGGCTCCCTGGGTAATTTTCAAATTTTCTAAAATAACTCTGACCGCTTCTCCAAAACCTAACAGAGCTACCGCCAAATAATCACTCCCTAAATTTCCTTTAATTGTTGGGTATCCAATAAGCAGACTAACCAGACCGGCAAGCATACTACCCAGTAGAAGGGCTAAAATAAAGGGGAAATGATAAAAATAGGTTAAGATGGTAGCTCCATAAGCACCTATGGCAATAAAAGCAGCATGTCCAAAAGAAAAAAGTCCTGTAAATCCGGTAAAAATGGTCATACCAATAACTGCCACCACATTGATGGAGGCTACAATAAAAATTGTTTTAAAATATCCCACAGGAATACTTCCTCCTGATTATTCTTTAGTTATAAAGATAATTACATCTTATCCTCTAACTTTATACCAAAAAGCCCTAATGGCTTTATCAAAAGTATTAAAATTAATAGGGAAAAGGAAAACACATCCCTGACTACAGAGGATATATAGACTGAAACAAAAGTTTCAATAATTCCAAGTATTAATCCGCCGATAATGGCACCCGGTAAACTGCCCAGACCACCTATGACTGCAGCAATATAAGCCTTATTGGTAATCCAACCCATTTGTGGATAAACCATATATCTTAATCCCATAAACACTCCGGCAATACCAGCAAATATACCCGATAAAAAGAAAACATTTCTAATTAATACATTAAAATTTGCTCCCATTAAAGAGGTGGCAACCTGATCGGCAACCCCTGCCCTGATAGCTATTCCCATCTTGGAGTGATTTAAAAACAGATGTAACAGAATGATACAAATAATCGATACAAAAAAAGAGTAAATATCTATCAAGCCAATTGTGCTGGAGAATATCTCGATATAATTTCTGGTAAAAACCTTAGGGTAGGAATAAAAATTGGAACCGATGGTAGAGTAGACCAGATTCTCTAAAATAATAGATATTCCCATTGCGGTAATGATTAAATAGAGCGAAGGGGCATTCCTTTCTCTAAGAGTCCGGTAGGCTAATCTCTCATTTATAATTGATAATATGCCAGTAATTATGGCAGTAATGATTAATGAGAAAAAAAATGGAATTCCAATTATAGAACAAAATAAAAACCCAACATAGGCACCTAACATGATCATTGCACCATGGGCGAAGTTGCTGAAATTTAAAATGCTGAATACCAGACAATAGCCCATAGCCATTAAGGCATAGATACTGCCAATACCCAAACCAGTAACCATTGTTTGTAAAAACAAAATAATCTCCCTCCTGACTAATTGTTTATTGTTTTCAATATCAGGAATTAGTAATTGCAGCTATCGGATTGTTCGTACTCTCCCTTTGCTAAACCAATCTGATAGCTGCAATCTTTATTATGGTACTTATTAACTATTATTCAAATAATTAATTCTCTCCTGAATAGCTCATAACATATTCAAATTTACCATCTTTAACCACATTGATCACAGCTGGTTTATCCAATGGGTTATGTGTCAGAGGGTCCATAGTAAAGTTATCAGTAGTCAAGACTTTTAAGTTTTTAGTATTTTCAATAGCTGAAGCTAAAGCTTCTCCCTCAGTGGTACCTGCCCGTTTTATGGCATCTACTACCAGTAATAAGGCATCAACAGCCATTGCCGGATTGGGAAGAACAGGGTCAGTATTATAAAGAGTCCTATATTCTTTTAGCCATTCGCTTAAGGCCGGATCTGCCAAATCTGCTAAATTGGTAAAATAAAACCCTTCTGTTGCTTCTCCGCCTATAGTTACCAAATCGGGACTTCCTACCCCATCTCCACCCATAAATGGTGCTGTAATTCCTAATTCACGAGCCTGTTTGGCAATTAAGCCAGCTTCTTTCTGCATAGTAGGTACATAGAGAATATCCCCTGGAGCTGCTTTAATCTTACCTAAAATAGCCCTGAAATCTAATTCTCCGCTGCGAAAAGCTTCTTTATTAACAATTTTTCCACCTAAAGAAGTGAAACTATCTATAAAGTAATCAGCAAGCCAAGAAGAATAATCTGAGCCAACGTCATAAACAATGGAAGCGTTTCTAGCCTCTAATTCATTAAAGGCAAAATTGGCAGCTATTTTCCCTTGGAAAGGATCAATAAAGCAAACTCTGAAGGCATACTTAAATGGTTTACCTTTATCATCCACAGTAGCCTTTGGGTTGGTAGGTGTGGTACCAATCTGGGGTGTTTTGCCTTCCTCTGCCACAGTCCGAGCAGCAATAAAGGTACCGCTTTGTGCTACACCTATAATTGCCGCTACATGGTCTCTATCTATCAGCCTTTGGTTAACAATTACTGCCTCCGGAGGGTTGGCCCGGTTATCATACTCCACTATCTCCAGTTTCTTCCCTAAAACCCCTCCTTCCTTATTAATCTTTTCGGCAGCCATTTTAAGTGCATTTAGTTCAGATATTCCCCACATGGAAGAAGGACCAGTTAATGATAAATTCGCACCTATCTTAATGGTACCTTCCTGACCCAATGCCAAAGAACAACATAGTATTAAAAACAAAACTACGGTTATACTTTTTTTAAACATCTTTTTCATCTCTCCCTCTTTTTTTAAAATAAAAAATATTCTAAAATCTCTTCTATTTACTTGGTTCCCTTATTTATCACCCCTTTCTTTTTAAGTACTTTAACGTTGTACATGCAATCTAAGCTAAATTAACTTAATTCAAAATGGTCATGTCTGCTCTGTTTTTCTCTTAACAAATATAATTATAGATATAAGCTAAAATATAATTATTGGGAAAAATAGAGGTTTTAAGTTATAACTACAAATGATTTGCTTGCTAATTTCTATAGGAAAGAACTGTAATGTGTAAATACATCAAGAAATTAATACAATTAAATTAATGTCAATGTAATATTAAAATATTTTTGTAAAATTCCAAAATATTTTTAATACTATTCAATCTATTAATTTTACAGCTAAGCAGAGATATTACTTATAGATCTAATACTTCTTTCATTGAAAATAAACCTATCTTCTGTTTCAAAATAAAATGGATCGCCTTTAGGGCACCCTCCGCAAAGGCTTCTCTGCTATAAGCTCTATGGGTAAGCTCCAACCTTTCACCTATTGAGTTAAAGATAATGGTATGTTCTCCATTTATATTGCCAGCTCTAAGGGCATGCATACCAATCTCGCCTTCTTTCCTCTGTCCGGTAACTCCAACTCGTCCATAGACTGCCATCTCCTCTAAATTTATTTTTCTCTCCCGGGCAATAATTTCAGCAATTTTTTTGGCCGTTCCACTGGGGGCATCTTTTTTGTAACGATGATGGGTCTCCATGATCTCAACATCATAGCTTTCATCCAAAACAGAGGCAGCTTTCTTAACCAGCTCAAATAATAAATTAACTCCCAAGGCCATATTGGGTGAGAAAACAATGGGAATACTTTCAGAAGCCTTCTTGATTTGATCTATCTGGCCAGCATTAAGGCCGGTAGTACCTACTACCATTGCTTTCCCATACTCCTCACAGGTAGCCAGATGATTTAAAGTTGCCTCCGGGTTAGTAAAATCTACCACCACATCACAGCAGTTAATAACCTTTGTTAAATCGCTCTCCACAATGACATTGCTTTTCGGCTTTCCTGTAGCCACACCCCAATCCTTTCCACAGGATGGATGAGAGGGTGATTCGATGATTCCCACTAACTCAAGTGTCTGATCATTTTCTATGTAATTGGCAGCGACCGATGCCATTTTCCCGCATCCTCCACATACTACTACCCTGATCATTCCTTTATTCCTCCAGCAATTTAAATTTATTTAGATCTTCTTTTAGTCTGTTAAAATTGCCTTCTTCCATATCTACCAAAGGTAAACGAAGATTTCCGGCAGGCAGTCCCATTAAGCGGGCAGCAGTCTTTACCGGGATGGGGTTGGTTTCATAAAACATAGAACGGCTCATGGGATAGACCGTCTTCTGAAACATCTCCAGAGCTTCCTGGTAATTCCCTTTCAAATACGCATCTACCATCATAGAAACTTTATCTGGAATAATATTTGCTACCACCGAGATAACTCCCTTACCCCCTATTGAAAGTACCGGAAGAATAATTTTATCATCTCCCGATAATAAGGTAATTTTATCTCCACAGAGATACATTATTTCAGCCATCTGTTCCAGGTTACCACTGGCCTCTTTTACCGCTACGATATTTTTTAGTTCAGCTAATTCTGCTAATGTAGAGGGTAATAAATTTACACCGGCCCGAGATGGAATATTGTAGATAACTGCTGGTATGTCTACCTGCTCCGCAATGGCCCTAAAATGTGTATAGAGTCCTTTCTGAGTTGGTTTGTTGTAATAAGGTATGACCAGCAATACCCCATCTGCACCTGCTTCTCGGGCATAAGAAGTCAGGTCAATAGCTTCAGCAGTGGAATTTGAACCAGTTCCCGCTATTACCGGTACCCTGCCGGCAACCGCTTTTATGGTTAATTCTATAACCTTTTTATGCTCATCATGGGTGAGGGTTGGCGACTCCCCAGTCGTACCACAGGGTACAATAGCATCAGTTCCATTTTTGATGTGAAATTCAACTAATTTTCTGATTCCTTCCCCATCAATTTGATTGTGTTCATTAAAGGGAGTAATCATAGCAACGATTGAACCACTAAACATTTTAAAGCCTCCTTAATATAAATTCTTTAAACATTTAATCTAATTGTATATCCCTATTCTGTATCTTTATCTGCAACGGTTTCCATCAGCGGCAGAGAGCTGGTAATCAGTTTATAGACTGTATCTTTACAATTCCACTCCACAAACAGCATAATATCTGTTTTCATACTTGATATCTCCAGTATATTGATATGGTTTTGTGCTAAGGGCTTGGTAATTCTTTCAATTACACCGGGTGTTTCAATAAAACTTCTGCTGCTTAATATAAGTAGGGCTATACCTTTTTTTAAAGATACTGATTTTAGAAATTCATTTTTCAGGATAATCGGGTGCACTGCATCATAGGCTTTCTCAGTAAACTGCTCCAGTAAATAAAGTCCAATATAATTTCTACCGGTAGAAACACCCTGTATACTTATTCCCTCTATAGCCAGGGGTGAAATAATTTCTTTTAACAAACCAGGAGTTTCCAGTATCCTATCTCCAATAACAGTAAGAAGAGAGAGTCTTTCCGGAAAGATCTCTATGGTACTGGTAAAACTGCCCTCTATCTCTGTGCCATTGGTACTCAGATCGCCATTCTGAAAATTGATTATTTTAGCTTTCATCTTTCCTTCCTTAAAATATAGTGCTCTGGGGTGGAGCACTTTGGCACCGCACTCTGATAATATTCCCATCTCTGCCACACTGATTTTGGGTAAAGTCCTAGCCTCTTTAATTAAATGAGGATCAGCAGAGGCAACCCCTGATGTATCTGTGACGATAATCACCTCATCGGCATTGATAAAATTTCCTAAAGCAAAGGCAGTTACATCACTTCCTCCTCGACCTAAGCAGGTAATATTTCCATCGGTTATGCTACGGGCTAAAAAGCCACATACCACTGGAATAGTACCCTCTCTCAATAATGGATCGATATATTTTTGACATTGCTCTTTGCTTATATTTGGTATGATGTTAGCCTCATTTAAATTTTCTGTGTCAGTAATGAGAGGAAAATCAGCTTGAAAGGGATCAAAAACTTGGGCTTTTATACCATTGGCTTTTAAAGCAGTGGACATTAATCTGGCACTCATTCTCTCCCCAAAAGAAACAAATTCATTATAATCCTGTCGGTCATAACCGGATTGGGTTACCCCATCCAGCAGGGAAATCAAGCGATCGGTAGTATTGCCCATAGCAGAAACTACCACTACTATCTCGTTGCCTTCTTTTAATTTTTTAATTACTGATTGTGCCGCCTTTTCTATGCGCTTCGCATCTTGTATGCTTGTTCCGCCGAATTTAACAACAATTCTAATGTTAATCACCTCTTTGAAATTAATGCATGTTTATTATTAATAAATACCTAAATGGATCTAAGCAATCCGGAACTTTTTCCTGAACCTGCTCTATTTATGAGCTAACCATTCAGGAAAAACCTGATTTTGATTCAGATATTGGTATGTTTCCCTTCTTACCATAAGGCCGTCTTTCCCCTTGTTAACCAGAACCACCGGGGGCCGGGGTACCCCATTATAATTGCTGGCCATGGAATACTGGTAAGCGCCGGTAGTTAGAAACATTAAAAGGTCACCTGCTTCTGCCTGGGGTAATCGTATATTCTGAATTAAGATATCGCCAGACTCGCAATATTTACCCGCAACAGAAACTTCCTCAGTCGACTCCTGGTTGTACTTATTTACAATAATCGCCTTATATTGAGCACTATAAAGACTTGGCCTGGGGTTATCTGCCATACCCCCATCGACTATTAAATATTTCTTTATACCTCTAATCTCTTTCAACGCACCGACCGTATAAAGAGTAATACCTGCCTCTGCTACAATAGACCTTCCTGGCTCCATTATTACAATTGGTAATGGAAGGTCATTCTGGTGGAAGGCTTTTTTTACTTTTTTGATAATTTGCTGAACAAAATCCTTAATGGAAACGGGTTTATCTCTATCAGTATATTTTACCCCCAACCCGCCACCTAAGCTTAAATACTCTGTCTTAGTTTGATATTCTTTAAAAATAATTTTAATGAGTTGCACCATCTCTTCTATAGCCAAGAAATAGGGCTCGGTCTCAAATAACTGTGACCCGATATGACAGTGCAAACCTTTATAAATCAGATTCTCTTTTGATAAAATCTCTGGAAAAAAGTCTTTCATTTCCGAAATTGGAAACCCGAATTTTGAATCAAGCTGCCCTGTTCTGATTTTAGAATGGGTGTGAGTATCTACCCCCGGGGTAACACGAATCATTATGTTAATTAGACACTTTTTTCCCCCCGCAATCCTGTTTACCGATTCTAATTCATTTCTGTTGTCGATCACGATGGTACCTACGTTATTTTCAATGGCAAAGCTAATCTCTTCTTCTGACTTGTTATTTCCATGAAAATAAATCCTTTTGGCTGGAAATCCCGCAGCAAGTGCAGAATATATCTCTCCGCCAGAAGAAGCATCTAAACCAAATCCTTCTTCTGCTAATATTTTACAAAAAGCCTGTACCAAAAATGCCTTGCCAGCATAGATAACCTCATAATCGATATCCGCCTCAACTAATGCACTAATATATTCCCGGCAGGATCTTCGGATAATATTTTCTGAGTAGATGTAGCAAGGTGTTCCATAGATTTTTGCTAATTCTTCCAAAGAACATTCCTCAAATAACAAATTACCTTGTTCACTTATACTAAAACCATCATGTTTGCTGATTTCTGTATCAAAATCTGTCATCATTTCTTTCTCCATGTTTTTATCCATTTTTATTATTTACTTTTTTCTTTAACTAAAAACCCCTTTATAAATTATAAAGGGCAACCAATAAGCGCTAAGCTCATCGATTGCCCTAATAAATAGTAAGCATTCTTAATACCCCTTTATCTCTTCTCGATGAGATAGCGCAACACCTGGGAACGGGAGTTCTCCCAGGTGACAGTGCTATGGTTATTGACCATAGTCCCAGCCTAAGACTTAGAGCA
>JAKPKS010000077.1 GCA_029553585.1 Candidatus Atribacteria bacterium
GGAACGTGCCTTACCACGTACAATTATCACTTCCAGACAATTGTCATGGTCTAAATGTATATGCTGGGTGGAAATAATCATATGATGATAAGAATGTTGTAAGGCAGTTAATTTTTGTACCAGCCCTCTACGGTGATGATCGTAAACCAGGGTAATGGTGCCGGCAACTTCTGCATTCTGAGCCCATTCTTTTTCTATTAAGTTTTCTCTGATCAAATCCCGGATTGCCTCTGAACGGTTTTTATAGTTTTGTTCTTTCAAACGAAGGTCAAATTTCTGCAATAAGGATTCGTCCAAAGAGATACTGAAACGAACTAAATTGGTCATTATGGGTAATCCTTATAAAATAAAGTAAGTATATTAGCATTCGTTTTGCGTTTTGTGCAGTGCGTACGGTATGTTTTTCACTCTTATTGTTAAATACCAATAATACTATTCTATTTAATAATAACACAATGGGTAGTTAAGGGCAAGCTGTGGCTCCTTGCTGGCAATAGCTCAATAGATAAGAAAAGCAGTCTATAGAAAACAAAAAGGATTATATAAAATCTTCTTTATATACAGTCCTCTTTCAATAAATATATTTATGATTACTACCCAAAAAGTACCTGAGGTATTCCTATTTCAAAAATAGCGCAAATGACACCAAATAGCAACAGCTATTACCAAGCAACTTGCTTAACTTCTTTTACCGATAGCACCTTGAAAACTTAAGCAGCAAAAATGGCTGAAACCCTTTATTTTATTGGCCTTTTATGGTATAATGAATCATCAAAAATAACCATCATTAAGGAGATTACCATGTCCTTTCACCTAAATAAGGCCCAACAAATGGCCATTCATGATTCCCTGTTATCACTGACCGAAAGAGAGAGAAAATATCTCCATGATTCCTGGGCTGAGACCTTCAGTCAAAAGATATTTCCTTACATCGAGGAAGACCGCTTCAGCGTGTTATATAGTGCTAATCCGGCCTCCCGGCCTAACAATCCGGTCAATGTCTATTTCGGACTACTCATCCTAAGGGAGATCTTTGGGCAGTCAGACGAAGAAGCCCTTCATTCTTTAATCTTTGATATCCGGTACCAATATGCATTACATACCACCAGCTTGGCCGAACAGCCGGTCTCCAAAAACAGCCTGACCAATTTTCGGGCTGCGGTCTACCGCTACCACCAGGAACACGGTGTTGATCTCATCCAGGAAGAGATAGAGGCACAGGCCAAATCTTTCTCCAAACTCCTTAAAATAGATGGTAAGACCCTCCGTATGGATTCTTTGATGATCAGCTCCTCCTGCCGGAAATTATCCCGCCTGGAGATGATCTACTCCACGGTAGCGCGATTTCTCAGAGTCCTAGACCAAAATACCCTGCCGGAAAGGTTTCAACCCTACCTGGAAGAAAACCACTATCAGGATACCATCTACCGGGCCCATGATAAAGACTTGAATAGTAAAATCAAAAAAGTACTTAAAGATGGTTTGAAACTTTATCATCTCTATAGAAAGGATAACAAGATCAGTAAAACCGAAGAGTTCCAACTCCTTGGCCGGATGCTCAAAGAACAGAAGGGAAAGTCATCTCAACAGATAGCACCTGACTCCTTACAGAACCCCACTGACCCGGATGCCACCTACCGCAAAAAAGGGAAGCAGAAACATATCGGATATACCGCTAATCTCATAGAGAAGTTCGATGATCAGCATCGGATGATCACCGGCTATGACTTACAAAAAAATACCTACAGTGATCAGAAATTCGCTCTAGATACCATTTCCAAACTACCGGTAGAAGAAGTAACTGCCCTGGTTGATGGTGCCTATTACTCCGAAGAGATAGCTAAAAAAGCTAAAGCCAAAGGGATCAAGATGGTCCCTACTAACTTAGTAGGAAGAGGGAAACATAGCCATGCTGCTCAATTTGAAATAGACGAAAAAGAACGTCTGGTCAAGAAATGTCCTTCCGGTCATCAACCGATAGACAATATCTTTAAGAAAGGATCCTATCGAGCACACTTTGATCAGAAACACTGTAAGTGCTGCCCCTTTCGTAAAGATTGTTCGGTCAAAAAACAGAAGAAGAGTTATCTCTTCAAAGTTTCCGAGAAAAGCTTACACCGCTTGCGACTGATCAAGAAGATGGGAACCCTCCAGTATCAAGAGCTGGCCCGGAAAAGAGCCGGGATAGAGGGTATCCCCTCGGTACTTCGCAGGAGGTACAGAATTGATCATCTGCCGGTAAGGGGATTAATACGGGTAAAAGCCTACTTAGGATTTAAGATATCGGCCATCAACTGCAAGAGGTTGATCAAAGGGCTGGCCAATAGGCCTATCCCTGAGCTTTCTACTCTTTTATTTGGCCATTTATGTTCGCTATTTGGTTTTCAAAGGACCTATCAAGTGAAATTTGCTGCTTAGGTTCAATATGTTGTATTAAATTAGTTAGTTATTGGGAGATAATCATTTATAAAATATTTTTTAATAGACCTTAATTACTTATGGAATAGTTCACTAAAAACTTAATTATTCTTTTCCAATTTGATGTTTTTGGGAACAGCAATTTTTTTAGCATATCTTAAGGCTTTTTTCTCACTGGAAAAAATGCGGTCTCCAATCAAAACTGGAGGAAAAACACTTTTGCCGCTATAGGACTGGTAGCCAAACTTAACCAGATATGCCCCTTGATCCTCCAATATTTCACAATAATCGTAAAAATTATCTCCATTACCCATAATCCTGGATACCTCCTATCTTTCTACCCGCCTTTTCATTAAGCTGGTATGATTACTATAGCCATACTGTATTTGGAGTTTGAAGTCAGATTTAATCTTAGAAACTGTTCATAAGAAACAGCATAATGTTCACCGATGGTTGGGTCATTGGTTAATATTTGTTTTTTCTCAGCATCGTAGCCGATAATTACCCGGGCATGTGCTAAAGGATTGGATTCTTTATATTTTTGAATGGCAATCAGGGGAATCTGATTGGATAGATAACCTTCAATCTCTTCTAAGGTCAATACCGTAAAAGAGGCAGTGAATCCTAATTCTTTAGCAAATTTCACCATTTTATTAATATCTCCCAGACCATCCGGTTTAATAATTTTTTTTGCTAATTCCTGCTGGCTAAGGTGAAGTCCAAAAAAATCTAAAGTCATAGCAGCTGAAGCCGGTAAACACCAATTAACTCCACCATATCTCTGATAGGGAACATCGAGACAGATGGAACTACTTTTAGATTTAAAATTATTTTCTGGTGTTATAACACCAAACAGACTCCCATCCTGACTAATAGTTCCCTGTTCCGGTAGTATTCCGCTACAGGAAGTTAAGAATAATATAGCTGTAATAAAGAGCACTGCTTTACTGATTTTTATTATTTTTGCCCAGGCTTTCATTTTTTTACTCCTTTATCATCAGTTGAAAGGCAACAAAGTCAGGGCAAAAACAAAAAAGGTGGTAGTCTGGCGATCATGGTCTTGTTTAAGACTTTAGACCCAAAACTTTGCGTCCTGTCCTTTCGGACAGTTTGCCTTTTTCAACCTCTGATTATTTAGTCTATTTAGATATTTAATTTAAAAAGATACGATCTATGCTAATCTATTTACCATTCTACTATATATTATTCCCTAAAAAAATATTTTTAGACATAATTTTTAAAAAAAATTAAAAATATTTTTATTTTTGCAATAATTTGGAAGGATAATCTTTTTTGTTTAACAACCTATCCTGATAACGCTCCAGACCAAGCTGAATTAGTTTATCTATCAATTCACTGAATCCAATACCGCTCTTTTCCCATAATTTGGGATACATGCTGACCCGGGTAAAACCTGGAATAGTATTAATTTCATTTAAATATATCCAGTAAGATTTTTTTCTTTTTTGTACAAAAAAATCAACCCGGGCAAAGCCTGCGGCATCAATGGCTAAAAAAGCAAGTTTGGAAATTCTTTGTATCTGTTGAACCACTTTATCTGGGATGCCAGCCGGAATGATTAATTGTGTATTTTCATCCATATATTTGGCATCATAATCATAATATTCACCGGCTGGTTTTATTTCACCTATTACCGATACCTCTGGTTCATCATTACCCAGAACACTGCATTCCACCTCAATAATATTCTCTATTCCTTCTTCTATGAGAACCTTACGGTCGTAGAGGGCGGCTTTGTCTAAAGCGGCAGCTAATCCCTCTCTTTTTTTCACTTTGCTTACCCCCACACTGGAACCTAAATTGGTCGGTTTAACAAAAAGAGGGTAATGCATTTTCTTTTCAATCTCGGCTAAGACGCTTTCCGGTTCATTTTTCCACCTTTTCCGCTTTACCATGAGCCATCTGGTCTGAGGAAGGCCCTCCTGCAGAAATATTTTTTTCATCAATTCTTTATCCATTGCTAAAGAAGAGGCAGTTACCCCCGAACCTACATAGGGTATATTCATTAACTCCAATAAGCCCTGAATGGTACCATCTTCGCCGTATGGCCCATGCAGCACCGGAAAGATAACATCCAGTTTTTCCAAAAAAGAACAGCTTAAATTGCTATCTTGATGGTCAACAATGATAAACTGATGCTTATCTGTCTTGCTTTCCCAGCATACCGTTTCTTTTCCTTCAACTCTTCCGGTCAGCAAAGCCTGACGGCTCTTCTCAGGTGATAACCAGTAACCCTCTTTGCTAATGCCTATTGGCGTTACTTCATATTTTTCAGGATTGATAGCACCAATAATTGAGGATGCGGAGCAGAAAGAGACCTCATGCTCGCCAGATTTTCCACCAAATAATATGCCTACTTTTAATTTCTTTTCTTGTTTCATTTTATTCACTGTTTTAGCTCATACCTTCCATAAATATTATCCGCCACCAATAACTGGAAATACCTCAATCTTATCTCCAGAAGTCACCTTATAATCAAAATCAGTTATTTTTTTGTTTACCAGTACCATTCCCACAAAACCCATCTCATCCCCCGGCAAAAAACGGTTCAGTATTGAACGTATATCCTCCTTGTTGTCCAGGCTTAAATGCAGGGTTTTATTAGAATCTTTTTTTAAGTATTTTTCAAAACCGGTATAAAATATTATAGAAACTTCCATATCAATCAAACTCTTTTCATTTGCCATCATCAGAGCTCACATCTTTGATCTCTTTTTTTAAGGGCAACCCTGTCTTCTTTTTTCTCCTATCTTCCATTCTCTCTTTAATCTCCTTTTCCAAACCATCTCCGGATGGGGAATAATATTTTCTGTTTTGCAAAATATCAGGCAAATGTTGCTGTGCTACCATTGCATCTTCAAAATCATGGGCATACTGATAACCAGCCCCATACCCTATTCCTTTCATCAATTTAGTGGGTGCATTACGAATAACCAATGGCACCGGTAACGGTCCATACCGTTTTACATCCTGTGTGACTATCTGTCTTCCCTTATAAAGGGCATTGCTTTTAGGGGCATTGGCTAAATAAACCGCTGCCTGAATAAGCGCTAAATCACCTTCCGGCAAGCCCAGAAAATGTACTGCCTGCATTGCAGAAACAGCCAGGGTCAGCGCATCAGGGTCAGCATTGCCAATATCCTCAGAGGCAAATCTGATCAATCTGCGGGCAATGTAGAGAGGTTCCTCCCCTGCATCAATCATTCGGGTAACCCAGTAAAGAGCTGCATCAGGATCCGAATCGCGCATACTCTTATGTAGAGCAGAAATAAGATTATAATGTTCTTCTCCGCCTTTGTCATAACGCAGGATATTTTTTTGCACTATTTCCTGTATCAGATTCTTATCTATTTTTAGCCTATCCTTATCTTCAGAATTGGCCATGCTGGTATTAACAGCAAATTCCAGAATATTTAAAGCCACCCGGGCATCCCCATAGGCCAACTGGGAGATAAGATTGATTACCTCTTCATTAATCTCCAGAGTTAGTTTTCCATAACCGTTTTTTTTATCAGTTATGGCGCGTTGGATAATCTTAAATAGATCATTTTCACTCAAGGCATCAAGCACATAGACTGTAGAGCGGGATAGTAAGGGAGAGATTACCTCAAAGGAGGGGTTTTCAGTTGTTGCTCCAACCAGGATAATAGTGCCATCCTCCACATAGGGAAGAAAGGCATTTTGCTGGGTCTTATTAAAACGGTGAATCTCATCAACAAACAGAATGGTTCTCTGCTCGCCAAAAATCCAGCGTTGTTTAATCTCTTTGATTAAAATCTTAAGGTCGGGGATACCAGAGGTAACGGCACTAAAGGGAACAAAAACACTGCTGGTCATTTCAGCAATAATCATGGCCAGGGTAGTTTTGCCTGAACCGGGGGGTCCCCAAAAAATAACAGATTGCAGTCGATCTCTTTCAATAGCAAGCCTTAAAGGCTTACCCTTACCAATAATCTTCTCTTGCCCTACAAAATCATCCAGACTTTTGGGTCTCATTCGATCAGCTAAGGGAGCTAATTTTTTTATTTTTTTTATTGGTTGTTGAAAAAGATCCATTGCCTTTACTTTAATCCTTTATATTTTTATTCTATTATTTTACCATTTTTTAGACTC
>JAKPKS010000114.1 GCA_029553585.1 Candidatus Atribacteria bacterium
CGAGGCTTGTGCTAACAAGCCGTGGCAGTCTCATACTCTGCAACCCACATCTTTGAGTAATTATATCAACATTCTGTTTAAGATTAAAGAGTGTGGGTGATAGTGGATGAGATCGCCACGTCGCTTCGCTCCTCGCGATGACAGAAAAAAAAGCTCCTCGCGATGACAAGACCGTTATATGTGTCATGCGTTTTGCGTTGTACGTTAAAGAAAAATGCAAAACAGAAAAAAGAAAAAAATACCAATAAAAATATTTCTCGTGAATAAAAGATCGTTATGCGTCGTACATTAAAGAAAAAACAATGAAATAAAGAAAAACAAAAACTAAAAACTAAAACTAAAAAATTTTTATTTGATGTGATTGGCTTAATCAACGGCAAAGAGCTCATTTTCTCTAATAGAAGCTCTTAACAGGTTCTTCAATAAAGGATTCCTAAGCTGACTGGAATAGGCATTAAGCGCTTTCTCTTTCATTGATTTGTTCTCTGGAGATAACAGAAACTTCTCCCAGCCGCCGCCGGTGGTAATTAAATCCAGCGGGGGTAAAACATATAACTCAGGGGCATATTTTTTGGGATGAGGAAAATAGTTATGATGCACCAGATATTTGTAATTAATAATTTTTTTGGTAATCTGTTTTATTGTTACCAGCTCTTCCAGCACTTCTTCTTTTACCAGTTCTTCATATCCTTCCAGATGTTCCAGCACTTCTGCCTTTTCTTTTAATTCCTGTAATATTTTCTCAGTGATTTTCCCCAGCGTGGAATGGTCTTTATGTGTGTCATTAGGATGGGGATAAAGCAGAATATCGGGCTGATATCTGGCAATCTGTTCCTCCAGTGTCTGCTGTAGAAATGTAGGATTTACCATAGAGAGCCGGCTATCGGGATAATCAAGATAGGTCAGGTTCCCTTTTGCTACACCCAGTATACCGGTGGCTTGTTCGAATTCTAAATAACGTAAATCTCTTAAGTTTCGATTGTTACCGTCAGTAACCAGTACAATATAAACCTGAGCACCTCTTTTCAGGGACTCATTGAGATATCCCCCGCAGGCAATGGTTTCATCATCCGGATGTGGTGAAAAAACAAGGACAGTTTCACCGGCTTCCGGTAATTTAACTTCATCCAAAAAATGAATAGCTAATTGTGGCAACACCGGATTGGCACTGAAATACCAATAGGCAAGAGATGCTATGACAATAAGTATAACTAATATTATCAGTTGCCATTTCCGGCTTTTTCTAATTTTATCGATCATTTATAAGTCCCAAAATTATTTCGTTATGCGTCTTACGTTTTACGTTAAAGAGTGTGGGGATAAATGTGGGGAAGAGGTATATCGTATAAAGTATAACGTATATAGTAAGAAAAAATAAGAAAATACCAATAAAAAGATTTTTCGCATGACAGGTAAAAAGTATCCTTTCTTTGCATTTAACGGTATACGCCTTACGTTTTACGTCAAATACAGTACAATGCATGCCTGTAAACTATCAATTACTGCCTTTTTATTTATTTTATATTTTCTTTAACGTACGACGCATAACGAAAGACGCAAAACGGAATTTATGTTATACCATTTCCCCCACCATTATAGCCCACACTCTTCACGGTATACTGTCTTTTATTTATTGTGTTCTCTGTATTATGACGTTGAGGCGTAATGACGAGCCATCCCGCCCAATGCCATCTAAACGAAAGGTGTTGATGCCATCAAAGCTTACTATCACATCACCCGGCATGTCCCAGCCGTTTTTAGTCTGCTTTTCTTTGGTTATCGGGTTATGGATAGCAAGACGGTTGATTATTCCATCCATATTATTCCAGATATGCACAGGGTGTGTGCTTATAAGTTCAGAACGAATTTCTGCCTCTACAGACTGTACATTGGAGGTGACAAGATGTTTGGTGTTCTGGTCTATGGCATATTGAAAACCTTTTGGCCCATAGAGTATCGCTGCACCGATAATTAATACCCATATTATTAAGGAAAGAATAGTAATACCTTTTTTGTTGTGTATTATCATTTCTTACACCTCAACTTTGGTTAATTTATTAAATGATAGCACTATGGAGGGGAAAAAACAATATGCGTCCTTCGGACGCGTATAACGTATACCGTATAACGTCAGACTGTGTGAAAACTCACACTTTACTTGTCTAACAGTACATAAAATGGTATAATTAAAACATTAATAATAATACAAAAGAAAGCTAAAGGTAAATACCATGTCCTATATCCAA
>JAKPKS010000124.1 GCA_029553585.1 Candidatus Atribacteria bacterium
GGACCAGTAACTCGCTGCTATCATTACACCAGCTGCAAAGCCCAACATAGTATCCAATAATTTTCTGCCTACCTCTTTGGTCAAAAATACCGCTGCAGCGCCCAGGGCAGTCATCCCCCAGGTGAATAGCCCAGCCAGGAGTGCCTGTGTGATGGGACTTAAGAGGGTAAATTTTGTGAACATAATGACACCTTTTCGATCTATTTACTGGTTCGGATTTTTCAGTCTGCCAGATTAGGTCTAGCTGAGGCTTTAATAACTCTGAATACTCCTGATCCTGTCGTCAGATCATCATTTATTGCCAACTGATGTTTCCTGGTAATATAATCTAATCCACCCATTTTTTGATATTCTTTAAATTTATGGTAATGCTCTCCCCCAGCTAACCACTCAACTATTCTTGCCACCTGACCAGGCATATTTTTTGGTAAAGGGAAGTTAAAGTCAGCTAAAATAATATTGCGTGAACCTTCTTTAACTGCCTCTATGACCTGATCTACGTCATTAATAGTAATTTGATGCATAAAGAGAGAAAAAACAATATAATCAAAATGGTATTCCGGAAACATTGCCGTATCATTAATATTTATATTCAAAAAAATAACATTGTCAATTCTTAAGCGGTCTTTCTTCCATTGGGCATATTTAAGTATGGTCTGATCCTTATCAATGCCAATGACAGTATTTGCTTTGCCAGACAGATAAAAAACCAGCTCACCTGTTCCGCATCCAATATCGAGAACAAGAGAATCAGGATGAATCATTTTTTTTATTATTTTTCGAACACCCGCAATTAACGGATCTATCAGAAATCGGTAAATGTAGTATTGGATAATATCTAACCCTCTGCGAATTTCTAATAAAGAATATCACGTTTTTCCAAAGATTTATCGAATAAATAATTATGATACCGGGACTGATAAGGCATAAACAACAGCCTGATTGATAATAGTCGATCTTGATTAAATAACCAGGAAATGGTTAATCTTGGTAGTAAACATAACTGATAATTTCTGCTAATGGTTTTCTATTTTTTACTACCCTTTTTCTTCTTCAGCAGAGTACCCTAAAGTCATGAGAGAGACTATCACTTCTCCTCTCTTTAATCTCCTCTAAAACCATCTATCTTCTTCTCGGTCAATATTATTTCACAGACCGATTAAATATGATTTCTGGCCTTTTCAACCATATCTACTCTTAGCTGAATAGATTTGAGTAATTTACTTTAATATCATAGAAAGGTTAATCATGCTAAACTTTGGCTCTTTTCATCTTTTTCCAATTGCGCCACCAGCATTCCGGTAAAGATTGTCAGTCCTCCAATCAACACAAATATACCAATAGTTTCTTTTAAAATCAACCAGGAAAAAAGTGCTCCAAAGACCGGTTCGGTGGAGAAAATAATAGCAATCTTTGTTGGACTGGAATGTCGTTGAAAACGATTTTGTAGATAAATAGCCAGTGCTGTGGCAAGTAAACCGGTAAACAGAATAGCCCAATTAACTGAGAGAGGGTAAGAAAGGTGCAAAGCCTCTCTTTCTAACCAGAAAGAAACTATCAGGGAAAGAAGAAATACTGTAGTCAACTGAACAAAGACCAGCTGGGTATAATCATAC
>JAKPKS010000164.1 GCA_029553585.1 Candidatus Atribacteria bacterium
GTGAATAGGGGGAAAGTAAAGTACATTAAATCCCATTTCCGCAATTTCCGGAATCCAGTTCAGACAATCACGGAAAGTGCCATGAGAGTCTGGTATGGCAGAACAGGAGCGGGGAAACATTTCATACCAGGCACTGAAACCAGCTCTTTTTCGATCAACTACTACCCTTAATTTTTGGTCATAAGAGGTAATATGGTCTGGTAAGGGATATTTTTTCAGAAACTCTTCATTCAATTCCTGTGCCAATAGTATGATTATCTCTTCCTGTTTTTCATCTTTCTGAATTAAAGTCATTATCTTTTGCATAATAGCTTTTTTATCAGGTTCTTCAATCTTGGAGATAATTTTTGCCAACAAGGGGAGTCCATTTTTTAAATCAACTGATAAATTGTCAGAACTGGTGGCTTTTTTTTGAATATTCCTCCACCAGGTAGCTAAATGGTTTAGCATAGCTACTATAGTATATTCGTAAATACCAATCTCATTGACCACAAATTCTCCCTGCCAGCGGTCTTTTGCTACAATCGACATAGGTTTTTTTTGCCAATAACGTTCTCCTTTTTTGCGGAAAAGCAGATAAGCCTGCACCTGTTCATGTCCGTCGGCGAAGATATCAGCACCTACCTTTACGCTTTCCCCTTCAATTCTCTTAATGGCAAATTTGCCGTTATTAATTTCAGGTTGAACATTATCAATAACAACCCGCTCTTTTCCATCAATCTTATTTAAATTAATAATTTCTATCATCCTTTCCGGTTTTTTAACTTTCTAATTTACTTTACGACAATTATAACTATGGATTATGATTCTAAATACCTGGTGATTGTTTTTAACATCCCCTGGGCTGAACGGGACATTTTCATTCTTCTGGCTAATTCTTTGAACCCAAATACATCCCGGAGCCAGTTGGCAAAATCATTATTATCTGGATTAACGTGATAACTGAATAATTCCTGGTCCATGTTAACCAGCTGGTCAATCAATTCAGCCAAATTCTTTATCGGTGTACTATTATGCAGATAAAAATAATGTTCAATATTCGATGCTTCCTGATAAATATCGATTTTTTCACTAAAAGCAGGCATCTCTAATCCTCCTGATCTATAATATCAAAAAATTTGATGCTAATTTAAGTAAAATATGTATTCTATAACTATTATATTATATTATAAGAGAAAAAGCTCTTAATTAAAAATCAATATGTAGGCATTTAAAAAGAGCCATGACCTCAAAATAAGTTCCAATAAGCTGTTTTTTAATAGAATTATTACAAGAGTAATAATAATTTGTACAATTCTATTTTGTTTTTGATAAGATAGTAATCAGTTTCTTAAAATAATATATGCCATTGGGAAAAACAAATAATATGGCATTACTGTCTCAAGATAAAAAGTAGGAGAAATATAATAATTTGCTAAAAACCGTATTGATACTTTTTCTTTCTTACACCACTGTGGGTCTATGTAACAATGGCTTTTTTAGTATACTTCCTTTCCTGTCTGAAGAATTTGCAATATCGAGGGTACAAATTGGATATTACTCTGCCTTTTATTTTACCAGTGCTGCTTTGCTGGCCCTCTTTTCTGGAAATATTGTGGACCGGTTTGGGCCGAAAAGGAGTATTTTGTGGGGAATGGGCTGTATGGGCCTAACATTGTTCTGTTATGGCTGGTCTACCTCTTATCAGCTTATCCTATTTCTAGCCATTTTTGCGGGATTGGGCATGAGTATACTAACCCCTTCTGTAGTAAAGGGAACCTCAATAATAGCCCCTCCCGAAAAACAAGCCCTATTTTTAGGCCTGGTACAAGCAGGCTATAGTGTGGGTAGCATAATTGCTCCAGCTATCTTACCGGTATTAGCCTTAAATTTTAGTTGGCAGATTTCTATACAAATTACGGCGATCCTTACCTTGCTAATCGGTTTGCTGACTTACATTTTTTATCAGGAACAGAAAGTTAAACTTAATAAGAATAATATTTCAGAAACTACCGGTACTTTAGAACAGGTAAAACAGATAAATAACGGGTTATCATTTAAAGAAAGCTTCTTATCAATTTTTATAAATAAACGTTTGTTTTTTATTTGTATCCTTGGTATAGCCTTTGGAATTGCCGAGGGTTCTACCTGTTCTCATTTCACCATATTTCTTACTAGAGATATAGGTTTAAATAAGATTGTCACCGGATTAGGGTTTGCTATTTTATTTATTGGTGGGGTTGCCGGTATGGCGGGCCTGGGCTGGATATCAGATAGTTTTTTTAAAAAGAACAGGCAATCTTTTCTTTTCCTGATGGGGTTATTTGCTGGCACTATATTCCTAATTTTCAGTATATTTTTCTATAATCTTCAGGTTCATCCATTTTTTATTATTATAAACACTTTTTTCTTAGGCTCGGTATCAATCGGCTGGCCTGGAGCTTATTTTGCACTGGTTGGGGAATTAGCCGGTGAAAAGCAGGCCGGAATGGCTACAGGATTGTCACTATTTTTTATCAGAACTGGTTTATTGTTAGCACCGATCGGTTTTGGCTTTATTGCTGACTTAAATGCCAGCTACCAATATAGCTGGTTCTTTTTTGGTATTCTTATTATCCTTATCTCCTCATTATTTTTATATCGAAAATGATTTCAAAGTGTTACCATCATATTTCTTTTAATCAAGATTTAAACATAATTGGTGAATCTCTATTACGACCCTTTTGATTTGTTTTACAACAAATTTAAAATGGCTCAATAGTGGAGTACTTTTTGTTTTTTATTAAGATTTGGTTCAAAAATGTATATACACAGCTATTTAGGTAAAGATAGCTATATCTTTAGCATATTTATAACTAATTGATAGTTTATCACTAGTTTCCATCCAAGCTTTTTATTGTGAGAATGTTGAGAAATTTTTCAATAGAAAAAATCTAAAAAATAAATTCTTTTTGAGGTAGTGGAGGTAAGAAATGTTTACCGTAGGGGCTTAGAATTGTAAGATAGTATTGAGATTATTAGCGGAAAAGAGGTTACTGAATGGATTATTATAAAGAAGTTAAAAAACCTAATCCTCTTTGGGGGAAGTTATTGCTATTTGTTATCAGTACCTATTTGCATTGGAAAATTGATATTTTTGTATCTAAAAATGATACCAGAAGTTTAAATCCCCCGTATCTTGTTTTAAGTAACCATGTAACTTACTGGGATCCTTTTTTGGTCAATATGTTCATTGTGGAGCCAATATGTTACATTGCGGAGATGATATATTTTAGAAATATTTTTTTTCGTTTTATTCTTAATTCAGTTGGCTCTATTCCTAAAAAAAGATATATGAAACAATATTTACCCATTAAAAGATTATTTCAGGCCAAAAATAATGGCAGAATAATGGGAATTTTTCCAGAAGGTGAACGTAAATGGGATGGAGTTACTGATCTAGAAGGTTTACAGGTTATAGCCAAGTTAATTCAAAAATTACGAGTCCCGGTAATTACAGTAAAAATAAAAGGTGGTTTCCTTGCTTATCCCCGTTGGGCAAAACATTCCAGGAGAGGCAGAGTAGATTTAGGCTATGTACTGTCTCTTACTAAAGATGAGGTGTGTGAACTATCCTTAGAGCAGATTGCAGAGAAAATAAGAAACCACCTTTCTTATGATGAAATGGATTACCAGAGAAAAGAACATAATAAATATACAGGGGAAAATTTAGCTGAAAATATGGAACATCTTTTATATCTTTGCCCTCATTGCCATTCCTATAACACGCTTTTTTCTACGGGTAATCAATTGTCCTGCCAACAATGTCGCTATAGTGTAATTTATAATCAATATGGTTTTCTGGAAAGCTTGCAGGGAAAACTCTATTTTGATAACCTCAGAGATTGGAATCAATGGCAGAATCAGCAACTAAAAGATCTAATTGTAGCAAAATATACTACAAAACAGAGTAGTAAAGATATTTTGAAAGATAAAGATGTGGCAATATATGTCGGGAGTATTGACCAGCCTTTTACCTATATGGAGCAGGGGGACCTGTGCTTAAATCAGCACTTTTTATATTTTAAGCATAACGAAAGAGATAAATATCAATTTGGATTAGCAGAAATTACTGGCCTTAGTGTGCAGTTTCGGGCAGTGCTGGAATTCAATTATCAGGATAAAATGTATCAATTTAAGTTTAAAAACCCACATCTCTCTGCTTACAAATGGATGCAGGCCTTAAATCTTGTACAGGAGGAAATTAAAAAACAAAAATGTAGAAAAAGCCTCTCTGAATTTCTTAATTAAAGGTTTTGAAAGGCATTTTTAAGCCGTTCCATCGCAGTAATCACTATAGATTTAGGGCTGGCTAAGTTTATTCTGACAAAGCCATCCCCTCCTGAACCAAACCACTCTCCTAAATCTATCGCTATTTTAGCTTTTTCCAGTAGCAATGAATAGATTTCCTCACTCTCCATCCCCATTTTTCTGAAATCCATCCAGCCCAGATAGGTTCCTTCTGCTTTCCGCATGGTTACAGCCGGTAAATT
>JAKPKS010000180.1 GCA_029553585.1 Candidatus Atribacteria bacterium
CGGTTCTGCAATCGGCTTAGGGAATATCTGGAGATTCCCATACATCACTGGAAAATACGGTGGGGGCGCATTCGTCTTACTTTACATTCTTATTGTAATATTTGTAGGCTATCCGGTAATGAATTCAGAATTATTGCTTGGCCGTAAAACACAGAGAGCTGCTGTTGGTACCTTTAAAGCACTTGCTCCTGGAACCCCTTGGGTTATTGTTGGTTATATGGGCGTGTTAGCTGGATTCATGATTCTGTCTTACTATTCTGTAGTGGCAGGATGGGCGTTAGCCTATATCTTTAAATCCGGTGCCTACATGGCAGCGGGAGCAGAACCAGCAAACATATTTGTTGGCTTAATTACCTCGCCCTCCGGCGGTCTTTTCTGGCATACCCTGTTTATGCTGATGTGCATAGGAATTGTGGCTGGTGGTATACAGAAGGGAATTGAACGCTGGTCTTTAATCTTGATGCCGGCATTATTTATTTTGTTGATTATCCTTATTATCCGCTCGGTAACACTGCCAGGGGCTGAAGCAGGACTGGCTTTCTATTTAAAACCAAACCTGAAGAATTTCAGTGGTGAAGGATTCCTGGCTGCCCTGGGACAGGTCTTCTTTTCCCTCAGTTTAGGAATGGGCTGTATGGTTACCTATGGCAGCTACCTGAAAAAAAGTGAAGATATTCCACTTGATGCCAAATATATAGTAATAAGCGATACCTCAGTGGCCTTACTGGCTGGCTTTGTTATTTTCCCAGCAGTATTTGCCTTTGGTCTTGAACCGGCAGCAGGCCCCAGCCTTACCTTTATCACTATTCCCGCTGTTTTGGCTAAAATGGGTGCATCAGGACATATCTTTGGTATAATATTCTTTACCCTGCTAATGATAGCAGCACTGACTTCAGCTATTTCCCTGCTGGAAGTAGCAGCAGCTTATTTTATCGACGAACTTAAGTTTGACCGCAAAAAAGCAACTGTCATTATGGGTATTCTCATCTGGTTGCTCGGTTTCTTCCCCACTTTGGGATACAGTACCCTTTCTCATGTAAAGCTGATAAAAGGTATGGATCTGCTTGATTCTTTCGACTTTGTTGCCAATAATATGTTACTTCCTTTGGGCGGAATGCTCACAACTATTTTTATTGGCTGGTACTGGGGTACTGATAAGGCTTTGGAAGAAGTCAACCATAATGCCAGCACTAAACTTGGTGGAAATTATGCCTTCTTGATAAAATATGTGGTACCTATTGCTATATTTATAGTCTTTTTAAATAGTACTGGTATCATTGGCTAAACATTTAATATTGAAAAATAAATAGAACGATAGATTAAAAAACCCGATATTGTCTCATGACCATTGGCAATATCGGGTTTTTCTATCTTTTAGTTAATTGATAAGTATATTTTAAGAGATAATGTGTTGGTGTATTGATGTAGGTTCTATGGTTTTGTCAATAATATGGGTAGTTCTAACTTCACCTTCCACAAAATACCTGCTATTTTGTCTCTGGTAACCTTTAACACTTCTGAAGGAGTCAATCTCTGAAATTGAACCTCTTGCGGGGATAGAGAGACCATCATTTCACTACCTATGCTCAATGAGGCATATTTTTCCGGTTCAGAGGAATTTATTCCTATCTCATAAGCTTCCAGGTCTAATCTTAAAGCCTGGTCAAAATTAGAAACTATATTATTCATTTTTATACGCAGCATTTCCTCATCATTTCCGATAAAAGATAAAATTGGCTCATCATTTAACCAGATTTGAGCAATAATTTCTTGTTCCTCTCTCTGACATTCTCCTCTTATGGTAAGATAGTTGGTTGTTAATCGTCGATTTAAAGGTAGATTATTATCAAAAAGAAATTCTTTAATCTTTTTAATCCTCTCTTCTACATCAGGATGGGTTTGAAAGATTCCTAATTTTATCTCAGGTTTTAATATTTGTTCGCTTTTCACCCTCTCAAAATAGGTTAACAAAGCTATGGGGTGATAATAATTGCTTTTCAGCAGTAGTTCCAGGGCAGTTAAATCTGCTTCTTCTTCATATTCCCGACGATAGGCATTGAGAATGGTAATACTGGTTAATTCACCAAGAATACCTACTGTGGGGTCTCCGGTTACCAATACGGCAAGCAGTTCTACCAGTTTTAATTTTTGTTTATCCTGCAACTGTTTGATAGAATGCTGATGAATTACATGTCCCATTTCGTGAGCAATAACAGCTGCAAGTTCATCGTCAGAATGCACATAATCCAATAAATCTGCAGTCAGATAGATAAATCCGCCAGGGAAGGCAAAAGCGTTAGGTCCATCTCGTTTAATAATCTTAAATTGATAGTTTATCTCTTCAATTCCCGATACCTCTTTTAGTTGTTCCCCAATTTCCTGTATCTTTTGAAGTATCTCTTCATCCTCTATCAGTTCATACTGCTTATCTACTTTTGCTGCTACTTTACGACCAATTTTTTCTTCTTTGGAATAATCGCGCTCAGCAGATACAGAAATGGTAAAAAGGAAAAAGACTATCAAGAGTAATAATATTTTAATAGTTTTTTTTATGCTGCTGCCATTATTTAAAAAACGAATCAGGTTTTTAGTCATTGAATCCCATGCCTATCTAAAAAGTAATTATTTACTATTACTAATTTTAATTAAATAATTCTGCTGCCCTTTGACAGGCCTTTTTAATATCTTCTTTCTTTTCCAATTTAGCCAAAACCAGGAAATCAGAACCACCACCTTTTCCGGTAAATTCAGATAATAGCTGATTCAATATTTCTTTCAGATTATAACTTAGATCAGCCGAACAGGCTAAACATATAGCTGGTTCAGGCTCCTCACTGCCCAGAATTGTGACTGTCTTCTCTTCTCTGGTTAGCAACATGGTAATCTGATTCAGATTTTGAACCTTCTGTTCTGGAAATATTTTTTCAATCAGAAAAATTCCTTTTTCTGCTCTACGGTTATTTTTCTTTAGATCTTCACTTTCCCATTCATTTATTTTTCTCTCCATTTTTTGATATGATTTAGTCAATCCTTTTTCTTCCATACTTAATTGCCTGATTTTTTCTTCCACCTGCTCTATCCCGGTGGTAAAAAATTGAGAGATATTTTTGAGAATGCGGTGTTTCTCTTGATAGTCACCTAAAGCCCTGTAGCCGCAAAGAAAGGAAATCCTGATTTTTTCTTTACGATTTTCCCATCCCAGTATTTTAATAATACCTACCTCCCCAGTTTGCCGGCAATGAGTACCTCCACAGGCAGAACAGTCAAAATTTTCAATATCTATAATACGTAATTTTTCCAATTTTTCTTGTTTTTCCTTAAATCGGTCAGTTCTTAACTCTAACTTATTTTTTGAGAAATAGTGACGAATTACTCTATTTTCATAGATAATTTGATTAGCTTGCCGTTCAATCTCCTTCATCTCAGGTTCATCAAAAGGCATAGCCAGAATATCAAGAGTACAGATATCATCACCCATGTGAAACGACTGTGTTTCTCTCTGCCAGAATTCCATTAAAACACCGGAAAGTATGTGTTGACCGGTATGCTGTTGCATATGGTCTAAACGTTGGTGCCAATCTATCTCCCCACTGACCAGTTCGCCAATTCCTGCAGCTATTTCTCGCTCTAAATAATGAACGATTCTCTCTTCTCTCTCTTCCACAGCAATTACTGGTATTCCTTCAATAGTTCCTTTATCGCTAAGCTGTCCACCACTTAAAGGGTAAAAGCAGGTTTGGTTTAGAATCAGGGCATGCCTGCCCTGATCATCATATTTATCTTCAACTATGGCTTGAAATTTTGTTTGATAAGAATCCTGATGGTATAATTTTACGGTCTGCATCATCAGCACTCCTTTGTTTTTTTTATTTTATTAAATTTTTAGCCTGACAGTGCTTTCTATAATTTTACCATAAACAAAAAAATTCCCCTGCATATTTCAGGGGAACTTTTTTTTAAAAAATATGTTAAGTAACTATAATATAAATTTATAAAACCATTTAAAGTGGCAACTTTGAAAGTTGATTAATAATTAAGTTTACAAAAATGTTAATCATGCCAACATCAATTCATCCTCGGCAAACTCTTCCTTTCTCAGACGGGAAAATTGTTTTATCAAGTATTCTGTGGTTACAGTTTCTCTTTTTTTTCCAGAAATATCCAGAATAACCTTGCCTCGGTCCATCATAATAGTTCTATTGCCATATCTCAATGCTTCCTGCATATTATGAGTAACCATTATAGTAGTTAATTTCTTTTCTTTGATAATCTCCTGGGTGATTAGTTGTATTTTCTTACTAATTTCCGGGTCGAGTGAGGCAGTAGGTTCATCCAACAGCAGAATTTTAGGATCAAACATAGTGGCCATCATAATAGTTAAAACCTGCCTTTGCCCACCTGATAATAAAGAAACCCTTTTGCTTAGCATTGATTCCAGCCCTAAATCCAATAGTGCTAATTTATCTCGAAAGAATTGCCTCCTCTGTTTATTTAATCCCGGATGTAACCCCCGGCCAAAACGTTTCATTGATAAAGCCAGATTTTCCTCCACTGTCATAGAGGGGGCAGTGCCCATTAAAGGGTCTTGAAAGACCCGTCCAATAAATCTTGCCCGGTAATGCTCTGCTTTATTGCTAAATTCCTTCTGGTCAATTTTAACTTTTCCTTTATCTGGAAAAGCAGTGCCGGCAATGATATTTAAAAGAGTGGACTT
>JAKPKS010000185.1 GCA_029553585.1 Candidatus Atribacteria bacterium
TATTTAAATTTAATTTCTTATCATTTGGTGCCATTGGATAATTTTCACTTCCTCTCTTAATATCTTAATAAAAAGATTATACTGACATTAATTAACCAAAGAATTTCTTGCCAATTAAACCATGCGGCCTGAATAGTAATACTAAAACCATAATGACCAATCCAATAGCCTCCTGCCAATGGGTCCCAATAAATGTTGCACCAGCTGTTTCCACAAAAGCTAATAACATCCCACCGGCTGCCGCTCCCCAGATATTTCCTAATCCGCCTAAAATGGCTATAATAAAAACCCTGCCAATTATGACATCCATAACATGTGGTGAAAAACTATAAATAGTAGCCCAAAGTGTACCGGTAATACCAGCCAGGGCAGTTCCCAAAGCAAAATTTATCAAATACATTTTTTGATCATCTACTCCCACAGCCAGTGCCCCTGTTTTGTCTAAAGCAACAGCCTGTATCCCTTTCCCTATTTTGGTATTCATCATAAAGTGTTGGGTTAAATATATAAGGACGCCAGCTAATAGAAAAGTTAAAAATTTAGTCAAAGGGACAAATGCGCCTAAAAACTGGAAATTGCGGCCAGCATAGCCTATCCTGATAATACGATAATCAGCAGACCAGACATAAAGTATAATATTTTCTACTATTAGTCTGAGGGCAAATGTAATAATAAGGGTAAAAACAATTCCTCCTTTGATAGATGGTTGTATGGTAAATTTATAAATTATTGCACCCAGCAGAAATAGTAAAAAACCTGAAAAAAACATGCTGATAAAGGGATCTATCTTAAATGCATTGAATATAATTAATGATAAATACGAGCCCAATAATACCATAGCCCCATAGGAAAGATTGATAATTCCACTGATGCCCCATTGTAAAGAAAAGCCAATCCCCATCAAAGCATACAATCCCCCCAACAGGATGGCATTGATTATCATCTGCAAGCTCATATAATCCTCCTCCTTCAATATTTTTGAATTTTTGATTCACAAAATCTTATTTAAAACTTCTTTAGAAAACTATTAAACAGGTTCAATTTTAAAAGTGAATAGCTTATTTCTATCGTTCGCAGGTCAAGATTTAGACCACCCCGATAATATCCCTAAGAGAACTACATTTTTTTCTGGCTAAATAATCTCCGATACCATTGATAATATCCAGCATTATCAATGGGTTACTAAAATTAGCAGCCCCTATTTGTACAGCACTGGCACCTGCCAGAAGTATTTCTAGGGCATCTTCTGTGCAGGTAATCCCGCCTACACCTATAATGGGGATTTTTACCACTTTACTGGTTTCCCAGACCATACGTACAACTATAGGTCTGATAGCCGGCCCTGATAATCCCCCCACCTTATTACCCAATCTGGGCTTCTGCTTCTCTATATCTATAGCCATCCCTACCAGGGTATTGGCT
>JAKPKS010000186.1 GCA_029553585.1 Candidatus Atribacteria bacterium
GGCGATATATTTGGCTCGCAGAGGATCTCCCGGCAATAATATGGTTGGTGCAATATCACCTGGTTCGGCACCAATATGAATGCTCATTACTATTTCCCCCTTTTTTCAATTTACTAACCACATTTCCTTAAAATAAGTTTCCTTTAAGGCTTATCGTAAAACAGTTTTAGTTAAAAATTTTTTGCTTTTTGTTTTGAGGTAATTTCGGTTCAAGTCTACTTGGATGATGAGACTGCCACGTCGCTTCGCTCCTCGCAGTGACAAATTCGCTGTGTGTCTTGTGTCAGGCTGTGTCAAAATTGTTTCTATGTATAATTTACCTCCACCTATAGTATTAATTTAGCCAAAATATGGGATTAGATGATAACTATATGGTATAAAAGCACTTTGTCCCCCACTTTATTGTATTTTTGACTTAATAAGGTAATTATGACACGGTCTTGTGTCGTGGGTCTTGCGTTAAATTCAATTAACAATATTTTTCTATTTCGGGTCATTGCGAATACTGTTACAGCAGTATGTGGCAATCACATCCGCTTTTACCCACATTCTTTTTCTTGTTGTAACTATCGACCAGATACTTACGACAAACAACTAATCTAATTTTGCTGCTTTATAAAGAATATACCTTAAAGTTACCATTTTTTGATTATTTTTTCAATTCAATATTAACATCAGTGTACTTGAGGAAAGAGGCCGGATGCATTACAATATTATCGTATGAATCTGTAAAAATATTTTTATTCCGAATCTTTATAATTAAAGGGTGGTGTAAAATGAATCTTCAAATGAGAATGATGATTTTAGTCGTATTAATGTTTGCCATACTTTATGGTGTTGTTGCTGGTGTGGGTACCTATTTAGGTGCTGGAAATGTGACCAGTTATATCATTATGGCGATAGGAATAACCCTGTTTCAATACCTGATAGGGCCCAATATGGTTACCACTATGATGAAGGTAAGGTGGGTTAGCCCGCAAGAAGAGCCTGAGCTCCACCAGATGATAGAAGAAATGTCTCAAGAGGCAGGGTTACCCAAACCTAAAGTAGGTATTTCCCAGGTAGCGGTCCCAAATGCCTTTGCCTTTGGCAGGAGTATTAAGGATGGACGTATCTGTATAACCAGCGGTATGCGCCAACTCTTAAATAAAGAGGAGCTGAGGGCAGTCATAGGCCATGAACTTTCCCATATCAAGCATCGGGATATGATTGTTATTACTGTATTGTCAGTCATCCCCCTCATACTTTACTGGTTAGGTATCCGTTTGATGTATGGGGGTGCCAGCCGGGATAGAGAAAACAGAGGTTCGGCTGCCCTTATTGGTATGGTTGCTTTTCTGTTGTACTTTATCTCTAATTTATTGGTACTCTATGGTTCCAGAATCAGGGAATACTACGCTGATCAGGGCAGTGTTCAATTGGGTAATCCTCCACACCAATTGGCTTCTGCTTTATACAAATTAACCTATGGTTCAGCTAAACTGCAAGGAAGTCGTATCGGTAAGCAGGAATTAAGCGAAGTGGAGGGCTTTCGAGCCTTTTTCCTTAATGATATAGCTCTGGCCAATCAGGAATTCAAAACCCTGCAGGAACTGGATCAAAATCTCAGTGGTACCATAGATGCTCAGGAGTTACTCTCTCTGCGAGAAAAAAAGGTGGCTATCAGTCCATCTGAAAGGATAATGGAAATCTTTACCACTCATCCTAACATGTTAAAAAGGATTAAAGCCCTGGCTCTGCTGTCTTAAAAAAAGAAATAAAAGATAGAAATAAATTGGTAAAAAGAGGAGTGGAACCTCCTCTTTTTTATTTATAACAATATTATTTTGAAAAACAGCATAATGTGTTAATTTCTTGATTTTAATTATTGTTGTATGATTAAATCGATAGACCTAATCTGATTTTAATAAAATCAAAGATGGCATCGGGGATGCTGACCTCACAACAGCTTTCAATCCCTTTAAATCCTGGAGAAGAATTGGCTTCACACACCTTAAAACTCTCTCCATCAAACAACAAATCTATACCGGTTATATCTAAATCCAGGACCCGGGCACACTCGGTAGCCAGCCATTCAATCTCTTTGTTTACTGGAAAAGACTTCACTTCACCACCCCTGGAAAAATTAGCCTTAAAATCACCATTGCGGGAAATTCTCTCCATACAGGCTATTACCCTGCCTCCCACAATAAATACCCTCAAATCATGACCCTTGCTAGACTTAACAAACTCCTGGATTATAAGATTAGCCTGAGTTTTGGCAGTGTCCAAAAGTCTCATAAGATCATCCAGATTTCCAGGATTCTCACATAAAAAAACCCCACTCCCCTGTGAGCCGGATATAGTCTTTACCACAATGGGAAACCCTATAGTCTCTTCGATTAACTGAATATTTAATGGATATCTTGCCAGCATAGTTCGAGGTACCGGAAAATTATGGGCAGCCAAGATCTGCTGAGTATATAATTTGTCTTTAACGATCTCAATACTCTGAGAGGAATTAAAGGTATTAACCCCTAATCTTTCCAGATGTCTGATAACTGCTAAAGAAAAATAAGGGGTACTGGCACCCTGTCTTGGTAACAAAAATTGGGGTAAGCTGGTATATTGATTATCGACAATTACACTTTTATTTCCATCCCTGTTGACCAACAAATCAAACTGCTCAGGACATAATATCTTAAGACTTATCCTCCTCTTTTCCGCTACTTCCAGAAAACGATTCATTTCATATTTTTCTGTTGATATTTCACTTTGCCGCTGCTTATAAAGAATCCAGCCTTCCATCTATGTTCTCCTGTTTGAATATCCATCTCAATTGTCTTTTCCCTTATTTATCCGAAAAAGACTTTTAAGAGTATATGATTACTAATTAGAATATGCAAGACTTATTTTTTATTCCCTTTGGTAAGTTCCCATCAATTCTGCCTCTGCTAAGATGTGACCTTCCATAGCTTTGAGCAAATCTTTAATGCGGCAACCCTCTGCCAAATCGAGTTTGGTATCAAGGGCGTAGAGTTTGAAGAAATAGCGGTGAGTACCGGAAGAGGGGCAGGGCCCTCCGTATTCCAGTTTTCTAAAATCATTGAGTCCCTGTGTGCCGGGCACTTCACCCTCTTCAATAATCTCAGTTACATGGATATTAAAAACAATCCAGTGCACCCAAGTACCTGCAGGAGCATCAGGATCATCTACTATCAGTGCCAGTCTCTTTGTTCCTTCAGGAATATCTTCAATAATCAGACTGGGGCTGATGTCTTCTCCGTCACAGGTGAATTTTTCAGGAATCAATCCTTCATGTTCAAAGTCAAAACTGCTTAATTTCATCTTTTCAACCTCCTATAAATTAAATTTTTATTTTATACTCTTCCGCAAACTTTTTATATGTATTTTTTATTAACAATATTATAGAACAAATTTATCCAAATGAAAAATTTCACTTTAAAATATAACAATTTTTTTATTGGAAAATATATTTATTATGATAAATGAGTAAATTTTTATATTTATGGTAGAATAGGAAGGAATAATTACAATATTAAAGTGATGGGTTAAAAATGAGCAAAGCAATTTTATTTGACCTGGATAATACCTTGATACTCTTTGATGAGGTAAAATTCTTCAAAGCCTATATTAGAAGAGTTGCACCCATCATGTCTGATCTGGTCTCACCACATATCCTGTGGCGACTGGTACTTAATGCCACCAAGGCAGTTTTACATAATAATGGAGACCTTACCAACAGAGAAGTTTTTTACCATATCTTCTCTCAGGGACTGGGAGAGCAAACTGAAGAGATCTGGAATCGTTTTCAAAGATTTTATGAAACCGAATTTGAACATTTGAAATCTTTAGTTACTGCAAATAAAGGTGTTTACGATATTTTTGCCGACCTTCTAACCAGAGGTATAAAAATAGTGATTGCTTCCAACCCCTTCTGGCCCAGTTTAGCTATGGAAAAGAGAATGTCCTGGGCTGGTATCAGGAAGGAACAGGTTAATTTGATAACACATTTGGAAAACATGCACTTTTGTAAACCACGCTTAGAGTATTACCAGGAGATTTGTCAGAAAATCGGCACAAATCCCGAAGATTGCCTGATGATTGGAGATGACCCATATAATGATATGGTAGCAGGACGGATTGGTATGAAAACATTCTTAGTTACCGATAGTCTAAAAATTCAAAATCCATTAAGAATGATCAGTAAAAAAATAGGATTTGGTAAAGGTAAGGAGAGGGTTCAACCAGATTATAGTGGCCCTTTGATCCAGGTTCAGGAAATTCTACCAATATTTAATTAATTAATCCCATCGATTTATAGAAGAAATAGAGCAGAAAATCTCTATCACAAAATTATAATCAGAGCATCATATATAAATTTTCCACTGAAAAATAATAGAAATACACCGCAGACCGCAAAAAGAACCTGCTGTAATTTCTGTCCAAAGAATTGACCACCCTTGTAACTCATAGCAGCAAGAAAAATATACCAGCCTAAATCACAAATCCAGTGTGCTGTTATAAAAGAAATTACCCCTATCAGTCCAAATTGATAAGCCCCGGTAATTAGAACTGCTCCTATAGTTGCCCACCAGATTAAAAAATAAGGGTTCATTATGCTAAGTACAATGCCAGCTTGCAGTGGCGTATAGGAAAATACTCCATGATCTATACCGGGGTTAGGGATACTTTTTAATAGCCCTAGACCCATTTTAAGCAAGAATAAACCACCCGAGATACCTATTGCTATTCTGACCCAGCTGATCTCTAAGAACTTACCCATACCAACTGCAATTAAAATAGCCAGAGGGAATTCTACTATAAAATGCCCGATGGCAATCTGGATACCTACATGGGGGTTTTCAGTTCCTTTACTAACCGTTACCGCAGTGATGGGCCCTGGAGACATGACTCCCATCAAAGAAATAAGGACCGCTTTAATTAAAAATGAAACAAACATATTTCTCCTATCTTTGCTTCTATTGGGAGATTTTTTAGAAACAGATTAGAGATAGATATTAGATTATTATAGCAGAGGTTTTTGGACTGGCAAGATAAATATTGACAAGAACTTTATACTTTTTGATCTCTCTAGCTTTTTTCTTATTCTTATTCTTTACCACATTCGGTAGCTTCGCCCTGCAATATGGCTATACCATGTGGTAAAGCCTCCAAAATAACCGACAGAGATTCGCGCACCCCTTTAGGACTTCCCGGTAAATTAATAATCAAGCTATTTCCTCTGATACCGGCTATAGCC
>JAKPKS010000195.1 GCA_029553585.1 Candidatus Atribacteria bacterium
ATTTGACTTAAATTGAAGTTGGATTATAATTTAAGAATATTTAAAAAAATTTGAATCAAGCAGGTAATAACTATGCTTTTAAAAAACAAAAAAATAGATTTATCTATATTATTTATAATGATAATAGTTTTATTCATTGGAATGGTAAGCTGTTCATCTGGCCAGGTAAAATCTACTGCACAGAAAACAGAGAAATTTTCTTGGCTCTCCTATGAACAGGCTTTGACTAAATCTAAAGTTGAAAATATGCCTACCTTGCTCTATTTTTATTCTAATAATTGCGGGTGGTGTCAAAAGATGGAGAGTGAAAATTTTGGTAACAAGGAAATACAGGACTTCCTTGCTAAAAATTTTACCAGTGTAAGGTTGAATAGCGATTCCAGCGATATTGTGACGGTAGATGGAGAAAAGATGACAGAAAGACAGTTATCTACCAGGGTATATGAGGTCAGAGGATACCCTTCTATCTGGTTCCTGGACAACAATAACCAACAAATTGCTAACCTGCCTGGTTATGTACCAACAGATACATTTTTATCTATACTGCATTATATAGGGGAAGGATTTTATAAAGAATATACTTTTGCGGAGTATATGGAATTACAACAGAAAAGCTAACAATAATTATTATTTGTATTAATCACAATTCCCACCTGATAAATTCCTGATATTTTCTATGTTTGGATAATTCTTATTGGTATAATAGAATTATACATTTCTGAATTGTTATATTCTTGCTTATAAACCCCACAATCCATAAATTTAGGTTATTAAGGCTGAAACATTGCATTATATTGCGTTAGAAGTAGAAAGAATAATTAACAGTATAAGAAGAATAGTTCCTGAAGAAAGGATTACAGTTGCTTTTTCCGGGGGGCTGGATAGCACGGTAGTATTGTTTTTAGCCAAAGAGGCTTTGGGGAGAGAAAGAGTAAAAGCTGCTAACGTGGATTTTGGATTATTTACCTATGAGCGGGCACGGCAGAACGTCAGAATAACCAGTACAGAAATGCAGGTTAAACTACACAGTATTTCCGGGAAATTAGAACAAACTATCCTTATGAAAGGTGGTCCTGACTGCAACCTATGTACCAGAAAAATCAAATTAGGTTTAATCAGGGCTT
This sequence comes from Candidatus Atribacteria bacterium, assembly GCA_029553585.1. Lineage (GTDB taxonomy): Bacteria > Atribacterota > Phoenicimicrobiia > Phoenicimicrobiales > Stramentimicrobiaceae > Stramentimicrobium. The sequence continues at coordinate 1,125 of JAKPKS010000195.1, forward strand.
ATACCGGTGAGCAGATTGTTTTTACCGGTTCCAATCAGAGCGATAGCTGGGGCAGTTACGGGACTGCTTTTTCTGATGGTTTCTATGCCCCTTTATTTCATTATTCTAAAGAAGAAATTAAAATTATGGCAAACTATCTAAATTTGAAGATTAAATATATTGGAGAGAATGCTCATCGGGAAGGATGTAAATTAAAACATTTACTCAAGCCATTGGCTAATATTTCCTATCACGGACAGGCAGTTAGTCAGGCCAATGAAATATTATTACAGCAAATCAAAGAATTAAACCTTAGTACCTCGATTGCCAATGTTAAAATCATCGGCCCTCTGAACAGGAATATTGCCCTTATTAATATTTTTCCTATACCCGCTCGTCACTACTGGAAAAAGCTTACTGATAAGATCGGTAGTATTGCCTATATTGAGGATTGTTTTCTAATCCATCAGCCATTGGAATTGACTATAAAAGCCAATAAAGGTTTGTTTAACAATTTACGTTCCCGATATTGGATCGAGCAGGGAAGGCTGCAACCTGAATTTGCTGTCCCTTTAAGATTTAACTGGTTATTGACTACCAATCACAGATTGAAAACATTTCAGGTTATTGCCTATAATTAAAAAAACAAACAGTTTATATTGGCTTAAAAAAAATTGTATTTAAATAGATATTAGAAATATAAAACAAAGGAGTAATTTATGAATATGCCTTTAGGTTATGTTAATCTAGAGGAAGTATTAAGAAATGCAGCAGAATTGATGGCTTTGTCAGCCCGAACTGCGCCAAAATCAGCCGGACAGGATTATGTGGTAATTAAAATTATCAGTGGGGCCCAGATAAGCCAACTCGCTGAGGCAATGGTACAGTATGGTGTTGAAAAAAATAAACGTAATTTTGATCGGGATGGTAAGAATGTGAAAAGCTCTCCCATAATACTTTTGATTGGCTTAAAAGATTCCCAAACTTTAGGACTAAACTGTGGCGCCTGCGGGTTTGACAGTTGTTCTGATTGCAAAACCCATCAGGGAACAGAATTCGATGGTCCCCAGTGCGCATTACGTATTTTAGATATGGGAATTGCTATTGGCTCTGCGGTAAAAATGGCTGGTATTTTAGGTGTTGATAATAGGATTATGTATCGTATCGGGGTAGTAGCTAAGAAGATGGGGCTAATAGAGGCGAGTTTTGTAATGGGAATTCCCCTTTCTGCCACCGGTAAAAATATTTACTTTGACCGTTAATAAAGATTGGTGTAAATTTTTTTAGTCATTTCCTATAATAAAGAAAATTAGTGCGAAAAAATTGCCTGCTTAATTAAAGAAAGTGCGCAAATATTTCATAGTTGAGTATTATTTATTATAAATAAGCGTTTTAATTAGAAAAGAATTAAAGGGTTGGAATATTATAGATGTTGATTTTTCAAAGATTAAGCCATCTATAATAAATATTTTTAAAAAATTAATATTATTCTACATTTCTGGCACAATATTTGCTTATATATTTTATAATAGAATTATAGAATATTAGGGATTATAAAATCCTGAATCAGGAGATGATATTTATGTCAGTAAAAGGTGAGTAATAATAAAGTTTTTTAAAATGAGAGTGAAACCGGGTAATGCAATAAAATTTTAAATTTATGAAGGAGAAAGATAATGTTTAAAAGTTTTGAATCAAAAAAACAAAAAATATACTCTATCTTATTAATAGCAATTTTCCTGCTGACCATGGTTTTCGATATGGGAATTCTGGCCGCTCAGGAAGAATTGACTATTCAATCATTAAGTGACGATATTGCTAACATAGCCGAAAAGACAGGACCGGCAGTTGTAAATATTGATGTTATTCGTTATGTGCAGTCCACACCATTTAATTTCCAGGACCCTATTTTTGAGTGGTTCTTTCAACAGAGGGAGGAGTTTAAGAAAAGGATTCCCCAAAAAGGTGCAGGTTCTGGTTTTATCGTAGATAAAGAGGGTTATATTCTTACCAATGAACATGTAGTTAGCGGAGTTGAGGAAATCAAGGTAACCTTATCTGATAAGCGGGAATTTACCGGTAAGGTCATAGGCTCTGATGTTACCACCGATATGGCTATTGTTAAGATTGAAGCAAAGGATTTACCTGTAGTAGAATTAGGAGATTCTGATCAATTAAGGGTAGGTGAAATAGTAATAGCTATTGGCAATCCTTATGGTCTGGAAAAAACAGTAACAATGGGTGTAGTCAGTGCCAAGGGAAGAAATATTTCAGCTGGTACCGAAGCACATGAATATAGTAACCTTATTCAAACCGATACAGCTATCAATCCGGGGAACAGTGGAGGGCCTCTCTTAAATACCAAAGGTGAAGTGGTTGGAATAAATACTGCTATAATCCCCTATGCTCAGGGTATAGGGTTTGCCATTCCTGTTAATGTAGCTAAAAGAAATCTTAATGATTTAATAACCCTGGGTAAAGTAAGAAGACCCTGGATTGGGGTCTATATACAGGAAGTTACTCCTGAAATAGCAGAACAGTTTAAGCTGGATAAGGTAGAAGGTGTCCTGATAGCCGATGTTATCAGTGAAAGCCCTGCTGAAAAATCAGGGCTTTCCCGTGGCGATGTAGTTTTATCGGTAAATAACAAACAAGTCAATACACCTTCGGAATTGCAGGATTCCATACGTTCTTTGGAAATAGGTGATAAAGCTACCTTGAAAGTGAAACGGGAAGGAAAGGAAAGCACCTTTGTTTTAAAAATAGAGGAAATGCCGGCAGATGAGACTATTGTTACCAAAGAGAAGGTTTTTCCAGAGCAGACTGGAATTACTGTGGAAAAAGTAACCCCTGAGATTGCCCGTAAGGCTGGACTTCCTAAAACTACCGGCCTGGTTATTACCGAAGTAATACCAGGGAGCTCTGCTGATGATATGGGACTTCAAAGTGGTGATATTATTCTGGAAGCTAACAGGAAAGAGGTATCAGATTTAGAACAATGGGAATCTATAGTAGGCAATCTGACTCCCGGAGATACCTTGCTTCTCTTAATTTTCCGCAATAATCGTACCATCTATGTTCCTATTAAAATCGCAGAATTAGAATAGGGGAGAATCTTTTAACTAGAGCTAAAAATAGAAAGACACAACAATAAATAATCGATAGGAAAAGGAGAACCGAACTAATGGTAGCGGTTCTCCTTTTCCTATCAAAGGAAATAAGAATTTATGCAAATTTTTAGCAAAATCAGGAATAACAAATCTCTTAAAAACAATATTTACCTTGTTTTTGCCTTAATATTTTTATTCAGCCTGGTATTAGGCTCAATAAGCTATTATGAATTACAGAGGGAAAAGAGCTATTTGCTAGAATTGGCTCGTTCAGAGGGGCTTAATATTGCTTTTTCTATTCAGACCTTAGGTTCTGAGTTTATTATTAATAGAAATGTTTTGACAGAAGTACTCACCCTGTTCCAAAAAGAAGGTATTACCTTTATTGATATTTTAGACCAAAATGGGTTAGTGCGCATGAGTACAGACGGACAAAGGACGAATAAACAAATTGAAATTCAGTTTCCGGGAAAAATTAATTATTTCCAAACACTGGATAATGGTAATAGAAGAACATTGCAAATTATTAAACCGTTTGAGTTTGGTGACCATTTTTCCTCTGATTTTTTTGGCTTTCTTTTTTTACATGATAAGTATCTTTCCATTGGTATTAATTTAGAAGAATATTTTCAACGCTATAATCAAATCAAACAGAGAGTATTTTTAAATTATTTGATTATTCTTATTGTTTCCTTGTTAGGGGTTTCTCTGGTTTTTCGCCTGCAGGAGAGCGTTGTTGAAAAAAGAACTCTTCGAAATATGAAGGATTATACCAGCAAACTTTTAGAAACTATGGATAGCGGGGTACTATCGGTAGACCAAAGAAATATTATACAGACTATCAATAGAAAAAGCGAAGAAATATTTCAGGTGAAGAGGGATGAGGTATTAAATAGGGATGCGGAAGAGGTTATTCCGCTTCTAGTAGGGGGGAAGTCTATTTATGAGTTGGGATTGAAGGAAGGTAAGAAAATTGAAAGGGAGATAGAATTAAGAACTAAGGACGGTATTCAAAAAAATTTAGAAATTAGCACTTCCTTTCTACAGGGAGAACAGAATCAGTCAGGAGGGATGGTAATACTGGTTCGGGATATCACCAGACTGAAAATGATGTCAGAAGAGATAAACCGAAATAAAAGATTGGTCTCTTTAGGACAAATGGCCAGTGCCATTGCCCATGAAATAAGGAATCCACTTAGTTCTATCCGGGGGTTAGCGCAATATCTTTGGCAATCTTCTGCTGAAGAGGATAAACAAAAAGATGACTTGAAGATTATTATGAAAGAGGTTGACCGACTCAATCAATTAATTAATGAGATTCTGGATTTTTCCAGACCTAAAAAATTAAATATTTCCCGGTTTCCAATTAATGAAATGATTAAAGAGTTGGTAAATCTGTTAAAATTAGAGAGCAAGGAGAAGGAAATTAATTTTCAACTTGACCAGGATAACAGCCCGCAAAATATTTTTGCCGATAAAGATCTGATAAGGCAGGCCTTAATGAATGTTATTCTAAACTCCATACAGGCGGTCGCCCGTCAGGGGAAAATTGCTATTTCTCTGCAGTTGTCTTCTTACCAGGAACTGAAAGCTGTATTAATTACAGTCAGGGACGACGGGGCTGGGATCAGAGAGGCAGAATTATCCCATATATTTGACCCTTTTTTTACCACCCGTAGCCAGGGAACCGGCTTAGGGCTTTCCATTGCTCATAACATTATAGAAATGCATCATGGCGGAATTACCGTTAGCTCAGAACTGGATAAAGGGACAGAAGTAAAAATATTTATTCCGATAGGTGAATATAAAACAAATGAATAGAATCTTAATTGTAGATGATGAAGAGAATATTAGACTAATGTTACGGAGAGTACTTTCTGATAGCCGATATGCCGTTGAGGAGGCTGCCAATGGCCAGCAGGCTTTGGAAAAGATAGAGCAAGGGAAGTATAGTGTCATTCTGCTGGATTTGAGGATGCCTGAAATGAACGGCTTACAGGTAATCGAAAAGATGAAGGAGATGGATATTAATACACCTATAGTGATGATGTCAGCTTATGGTACTGTTCCAGAGGCGGTGGAAGCCATGAAATCAGGGGCTATGGATTATCTGGTAAAACCTTTTGATCTGGATGAACTGAAAATGACTTTAGAGCGTATTATCCAGCATAATGAAATTAAGAATGAAAATATTTACTACCGTGAAGAGGAAGACAAGAGGTTTAATTTTAGAGAGATAGTAGGGCAGAGTTCAGCAATGAAGAGGGTATTAGAGATGGTCAAAAGGGTTGCCCCCCTACCTACCACTGTTCTGATTACCGGCGAAAGCGGCACCGGGAAAGAATTGATTGCCCGCGCTATCCATAAAAATAGTCTTCGCCAGGATAAGCCCTTTGTAGTGGCTAACTGTGTAGCTTTTTCGCCAAATTTACTGGAAAGTGAGCTTTTTGGCCATGAAAAAGGTGCCTTTACCGGAGCTAATATCACTAGAATAGGGCGATTTGAAATTGCTCATGATGGAACTCTTTTTCTAGATGAGATAGGTGAAGTTAATCTATCAACCCAGGCTAAACTATTGAGGGTAATTCAGGAAAAAGAATTTGAAAGGGTAGGCAGTTCTACCAGTATTAAAGTTGATACCAGAATTGTAGCTGCCACCAATAAAGATTTGATTAAAGAGATCAAAGAACATAGATTTAGGGAAGACCTTTTTTATAGAATAAATGTCTTTACCATCGATATGCCTCCCTTAAGGGAAAGATTGGAAGACCTTCCTTTATTAATCCAACATTTTATAAAAAAGTATAATCAGATTTTAAATAAAAGAATTTCCAATATTTCATCTGAAGCTGTCTCTCTATTAACAAGCTATTCTTTTCCCGGCAATGTGAGAGAATTAGAGAATATTATGGAAAGAGCGATGATAATGTGTAATTGTGAAATAATGGACCGGGAGCTGTTCTTCTTTTTAGAACAAAAAAGCAATTCCCTGCCAGCCGGCACTTTAAAAACTATGGAAAAGGAAATGATAAAGAAAACCCTTATCCAAAATAAGGGTAATCGCACCAAAACAGCACTATCTTTAGGAATTAGTAGAAGAAGTCTGCTTTTGAAATTAAAAGAATTTCAGATTGATATAAAATCAGAGTAATATAGAATAATAAGAATAGAAAAAGTATGATGGTTAGTGGAGGGGAAAGAAGCCATGTTATTAGTTGCTGATGTCGGAAATACTCATACGGTGATTGGTTTATATGATAAGGATAAGTTAATAAGTCATTGGCGTATCTCGACTGATTTGAGGAAGACTGAAGATGAATTTGCTATGATTATTAAAAATTTACTGGCAGAACAAAAACTAAAGTTTACTGATATTAAAGCGGCAGCGGTGTCCTGCGTAGTTCCTCCCCTGGTTTGGATTTTTAATAAAATGTCCTGGAAATATTGCCAGGTTAAACCGCTTATGATTAACTCCAAGGTTAACCTGAATATTAAAATAAAGACTGATTATCCGGAAGAAGTCGGGGCTGACAGGATAGTAAATGCCGTAGCAGTAAAAGCCCTTTACAGATGCCCGGCTATAATAATTGATTATGGTACCGCAACTACTTTTTGTGTTCTGGATGAACAAGGAGATTACATCGGGGGAGCCATAGCTCCCGGCCTGGAATTATCCAGCAATGCCTTGTTTGAAAAGACCGCCAAGCTACCAAAGGTGGAACTGGTATCCTGCAAGAGAGCCATCGGTAAAAATACAGTGCAGTCCATTCAGGCCGGTATTTTTCTTGGTCATTTAGGTTTAACCAGAGAGTTAATTGAACGAATAAAGGAAGAATTGCATGGAAATCCTATAGTTATAGCTACTGGTGGATATGCCGAATTATTGGGGAAGAATACCTCTCTCTTTGATAAAGCCGACCCCTTATTGGCTCTGGAGGGACTGAAAATCACCTACAATCTGAATATTTAGGCACATCAGAATATATTTCACATTCCAGAATATAAATATTTTTCAATAAAAAGGAAATATTATGTCAGCTAAATGAGAGATTAAACCTTGAGTTTGTCTAACTGATCAATTGACATACCATTTAATTAAAGATAAGATAATTTAAAGTTTTATCAGGTGCTATTAAAAGAGAAATAGAATAAAAAAGGGAGAGGAAGGAGTCTTTTATGTGGGAGGATAAACTGATTAAAGAAGATGGCCTTACCTTCGATGATATTCTCCTGGTTCCTCAGAATTCTAAATTAATTCCCAGAGAAGTTGACCTGCATACCTCATTGTCAAGAAATATAAGTCTGAATATTCCCTTAGTAAGCGCTGCTATGGATAAAGTGACCGAAGCAAACCTGGCTATTGCGCTGGCCAGGGAAGGTGGAATTGGAATAATTCATAAAAGTATGACAATACAGGAGCAGGCACGGGAAATTGATAGGGTAAAACGTTCAGAAAGCGGAATAATTGTGGAGCCAATTGCTTTAACAGAGGATAAGAAGGTTAAAGATGCCCTGGAATTAATGAAACATTACCACATTTCTGGTATCCCGGTGGTAAATCATGAAAAAAAATTAGTGGGAATCTTAACTAACAGGGATATACGATTTTTGGAGGATATTGAACTTAGAATCAGTGAAGTAATGACCAGTGAACACTTGATTACCGGTAAAGTAGGAACCACATTAGAAGAAGCTAAAAAGGTTTTACATCATAACCGTATTGAAAAATTACCCTTAGTTGATGAAAATTACATCTTAAAAGGTTTGATTACTATTAAAGACATAGAAAAAGTTCGTCAGTATCCCAATGCCTGTAAAGATGATAATGGCCGTTTGAGGGTAGGTGCTGCAGTAGGCGTTTCTTCAGATACACTGGAGCGGGTTGCAGCAATCATTGAAGCACATGGTGATGTGATAGTGGTAGATTCTGCTCATGGTGATTCCGAACGGGTACTAAATACTATTAAAGAAATAAAAAGCAATTTCGAGATAGAAGTAATCGGAGGAAATGTAGCTACCTACTTTGGTGCCAAGAGGTTGATTGCAGCTGGTGTGGATGCTGTCAAAGTAGGAATAGGACCTGGTTCCATCTGCACTACCAGAATAGTTACCGGTGTAGGTGTGCCACAGGCTTACGCTATTAAAGAGTGTGCCAGAGCCTGTCAGGAGGAAAATATTCCTCTCATTGCCGATGGTGGAATTCGTTACTCTGGTGATATCTGTAAAGCTTTGGCGGTGGGTGCTGATTCGGTAATGATTGGCAGTCTTTTTGCCGGTACTGAGGAAAGCCCCGGGGAAGTAGTATTATACAAAGGAAGAAGTTATAAAGAGTATAGAGGAATGGGTTCTATTGGGGCTATGAAAGAGGGCAGCAAAGATCGCTACTTCCAGGAGGAAGAGGAGATTTCCAAATTAGTCCCTGAAGGTATCGAGGGTCGGGTACCCTACAAAGGTTCGCTGGCTAATGGTGTTTACCAGTTGATGGGGGGATTAAGGGCTGGGATGTCTTACTGTGGTGCAGCAAATATCAAAGAGCTACAGGACAAATGTAAATTCATTAGAATTACCAATGCCTCTTTGAGGGAAGGACATCCCCATGATATTATTATTACTAAAGAAGCCCCCAACTATGAAATTGAATAAAATTTTTCGATATATTTAAACAATGTATAAAAAACAAAAAGGTATCTGTTGATGAAAAATAATGCGATATGTGATGCACACTGTGATACTGTTCTGGCTCTTTGTAAAAAACATAGAGAGATGGGAAAACTTTCCTCAGAGGGACACCTTGATATCCCCCGTTTAAAAAAGGGCCTGGTTGATGTCCAGGTTTTTGCTGTTTATATTGAAAAGCAATTTAAACCAAGGCGTTCCTTGCACAGAGCCCTGCAATTAATCGATTGTCTCTTACTGGAGTTCGAGAAGAACAGTGATAGTATTGAATTAGCTTATGCCTTTCAGGATATAGAGAGAATTGTATCAAATAAAAAAATAGCTGCCCTAATTGCTATTGAAGGAGGGGAAGCATTAGAAGGCAAATTATATAACCTGAGAAATTTTTATCGCTTAGGAGTAAGGCTAATAACTCTTACCTGGAATCAACGTAATGATATTGCCGATGGGAGCAGTCACCCCAATTCCAAAAGGGGACTGACTGCCTTTGGTAAAAAAGTAGTTAAGGAGATGAATCGCCTGGGAATGATAATTGATGTTTCTCATCTTTCTGAATCTGGTTTTTGGGGTGTACTGAAAGCCACTTCCCAGCCCATCGTAGCTTCACACTCTAACTGTTATGAACTTTGTCCTCATCAGCGAAATCTTAAGGATGAACAGATTAAGGCTATAGCAGAAAATGGCGGTTTAATCGGTGTGACTTATGTGCCAGACTTTTTAACGTCAGAAAAACGAAAAGTATCCATTGATGATGTTATTAGCCATATTGATTATCTGGTAAATCTTACAGGTGTTGATTTTATTGGTCTCGGTTCTGATTTTGATGGATGCAATGATTTGCCGGAAGGATTGGAAGGAGCAGATAAAGTCTTTAAAATTGGTGAGAAATTAGCCAAAAAAGGTTATGCTTCAGAAGATATTGAAAAAATTATGGGAAATAATTTTTTGCGTTTATTTAGACAGGTTACTGGTTCTTAATAATTTTGTAAAAAAATTTACCTTGGAAAAGAAAATATGGAGAAGAATAAAAAATTATGAATAACTCAACACGGAATATTACTATAGTTGGCTTATTGGTGGCAATGAGTATTGTATTGTCACGGGTTGCCAGTATTAGAATTGCCATTGGCGGAGTAGAAGGGATTCGTATAGGTTTTGGTAAACTACCTATTTTTTTGGGAAGCTTTATGCTGGGACCTTTATATGGTGGATTGATTGGAGCAATCTCCGATTTTCTGGGCTATATTATTCAGCCAATAGGCCCCTATATGCCGTATTTTACCATTATCTCTGCACTATGTGGTGTTATCCCTATTATGGTATTCCGTATTTTAAAAGGAAATGAAAGGCATATCATAAATATCATTATTCCTGTTGGCATAGCTGTTGCCATCACTGAACTATTTTTAATACCTTTAGGTTTACACCAAATTTTTGCTATTCCCTGGCAGGTTTTGATTATTCCCAGATTAATAAGTGCACCTCTCACTATCATTATCTATTCTTACCTCATTCATGCATTTATACGTCGAAAAGTGCTGCAGATTAGTCATCATTAAGAATAAGACAGGTTAGTTCAAAAGATATATTTCTATTCCGTTTTTTATTTAACAAAAAGGCCTATCTTTGCTATAATTGCATTAATACATATCAATAAAAGGAGGTTAAAAATGGTTGAATTTAACTTAGAAAAAGGTTTAAAGGGTGTTGCCCAGGTGGTGGTTGGTCCGGATAATATGGCAGAAAGATTTTCCAAGCCTATGCCCCCTTCTTTTGCCACCCCCATGCTTGTTTCCCTGTTGGATAATGCAGCAATCGAAGCAGTCAAAGAAGTTTTACCACCAGGTTTTATTACGGTGGCTACCTCTATTAATATAAAACATCTGGCTCCTACACCTGAGGGCATGACGGTCACTGCTGAGGCAGAATTGATTGATGTTTTTCAGAATAGACTTATCTTTGTGGTAACAGCCTTTGATGAAATTGAAAAGATAGCAGAAGGGCAGGTAGAACGGTTTATCATAGATTTAGAAAAATTTAATGAGAAAGTGCTGGACAAAAAAGCGAAAGAGGAGCATCCTCTTTAATTAAAATCGACTTAAAATAATAATCGGGTAGGAGGCAGAAAACTCATTGTTCTACTTCCTACCCGATTTACTTACTTCAAAGAATAAAATTAGTAGAATAAAAATCTATTGTATGCAGGTTAGATATGGGCTGATTCTTTCTTTAATTTTTCCGGGGCAGGTCCTTCTTTTTCTTTAGCTTTAACATAGTCGGAATCTTTTTTGGCTGGTTTATCCAGACTGCTGCCCAATCTATCTTTAGGCAGATTACTCTTTCGGTTATCCGTGCTATAATAACCACTTCCTTTGAGAATAAAGCTGCCATTCTTACTGATTAAACGATATATCTCTCCCTTACATTTAGGACACACTTTTAGTGGTTCCTCAGTAATAGATTGAAATTTTTCAAAAACATTACCACATTTTTTACACTGATATTCATAAGTTGGCATATTTTCCAGCTCCTTCACTGATTTTCCAATATGAAATAATATGCCATTTTGTTTTAAAAGTCAAGCATTTTTCCAATATTTATACATTTCCAATCTCAGAATTTTTACAGGGAAAATCGTTTAATTTATTTTCCCACCAGGAACGATATTTTAGCATCTACCCGATATCTAACTACCTCATCGTTTTCCACTATAGCCTGAAAATTCTCAATATAAACTGTTTTGATATTCCGTACCGTCCTAACTGCTTCGGCAACTGCCACTTTGGTAGCATCTTCCCAGCTTTTCTCAGATTCTGCCAGAATTTCAATTACTTTAACTACTGCCATTTTTAACCCTCCTTTTCATATATATTTTTTAATCTTCATATAAAATTATGGATAGGTATACTAATTTTTATAAATAAATGTAGTATGAATCTATTATAATACAAAATACAAAGAATAGTAAAATTTTAAACAAATTATGAGATACCAATTGGAGTCAATCCCAATTTTTCTGTAAAATTAAGTTGCCACCAATTCCTCCTGAGTTTGGACTCTTTCTTTCATTTGTTTTATTTCACATAAGAGAGGATCATTTTGTTCTAGATTTTGATCCTCTTTGGTTATCTTCATATAC
>JAKPKS010000202.1 GCA_029553585.1 Candidatus Atribacteria bacterium
TATTTAGTTGGGTCATCTTGAATTATCCTCCTTAATATTTTTGATTATTCTATAATTTATTATGGAGGTTCTTGATGGCCCATTTCAAGTTATTATTTTAATTAACTTTTTTCACTTTTACAGAAAATATAGCACACACTCTAAGAGCAAGAGCCAAACAGTTATGCGTTATTACTTTGTAGAAAAATAATATAGCAAACACAGGAGTACCACTTTTACTTCTGGATAAGTATCTTATATGCTATAATTTAAGTTGAATGGTGCCCCCATTATTTTAAAATTAAAAATTATATGTAAAAAATTGAGAAATAAGCAATTATGTATAACCATAAAGAAAAAAAAGAAAAGATAGTCCAATTATTAAATGAATATTTTAAAAAGAAATTCTCGATCTACCATATTAAAATGGTTTTCCTTTATGGTTCATGGGCAAAAGGCTATCCACATGAAGATTCTGATATTGATTTAGCTATCCAGTTTTCTGTTCCTGCTGAAAAGGAAGATACTCTGTTTGAATTAATTAATGGTATTAGCTATGAATTAAGTTTACAGAGTGGTAAAGAGGTAAATATTATTCCTATCAAAGAAGATTTTCCTCACCCTATGCTTTATTATAATGCCATAATTCAGGGTATGCCAGTATATATTAAGAGTGCTCAATCCCTTATTGATTTAAAATTAGAAGCGTTAAGACAAATGGAAGATTTTAAGATTTTTGGAACTACCTGGCAACAGGAGGTTGCAAAAAAAATCCTAAAGGAGGTTACCCATGCCTGAATTTAATTACGCGAAGGGAAGAATTAATGATCTTTTGCAATTTATTGTTACTGAGATAAAAGAATTTGAGGAAGATTATGCTTTAAAAAGTTGGAAAGATTATAAAGAAGACCGTAAACTGCAAAAACTTATGGATAGGACAGTCGAAAATATTCTTACTGCTTTAATTGAAATATGCGGTGTTCTTCTTACAAGGCAGGAAGTTGCTTTAGATAGTTATGCTCAAGTGTTAGGAGAATGTGCCAAAAAATTAAATTTTTCTGAAGAAGAACAAGAAATATTAGCAAAGATAGCCATACAAAGAAACAGATTAGCGCACAGATATCTTAATTTTAGATGGCAATCTATTAATATGTTTATTAAAAATAAAGAACTTATTATCAGGTTGTTAAATAAGATTGCTGAGACAATAAAAAATAGTGGATAGTCGATTGTCGGTGGCATTTAGACGATAGAGGGAGAAGGAAAGAAAAGAAAAACCTATCCCTCCTGTCTCTGCGAGGAGCGAAGCGACGCGGCAGTCTCATACCCTACGACCCACACTCTTTAATGTTATAATAAAATCACCATAATCGTATTCCCTAAGAAATACTGTGGGCAACACGGCATGTGATTGCCACGACAGCCGAGAGCTTGGGCATAGGGGCTGTCTCGCAATGACCAGAAAGGAATGTATTTATTTTTTTTATTTTTGCGCATGACGCAAGACGAATTCGTCACTGCGAGCGAACGAAGTGAGCGTGGCAGTCTCATCCATTTCTAACAGCACTCTTTTCCTTTCTTACATTTTTTAACGTACAACGCATAACGCAAAACGTAAGACTGATTTGGCAGTCTCATACTCTGCGACCCACGTCTTCCGCTTTCTTTATTTTTCTTTAACGTTATACTTTATACATTATACGATATACTTCTTTATATACGTTATACTTCTTTAAATATTGCGGGTATAATTGGATGTGATTGCCACGACAGCCCAGAATTCAAGCATAGGGGCTGTCTCGCAATGACCAAGAAGGAATGTATTTATTTCTCTTTTATTTTCTAGCGAAAAACGTAAAACGTAAGACTCACAACGATTTTGTCTCTTCAGGGGCTGTCTCGCAATGACCAGGAAGGTTAGCTAAGATTGAGGATATTAAATTCGGGATATTCGAGGTTAACCAAGAGAAGTTTGTTTCTTAAAATATTTCCTCTATGCAAGAGAACTTTCAATACTTCTGTTACCTGTAAGGATGCCACCAGGGCTGGAGTAACCGCAAGTACGCTCACCTGTTCATCGTTGGACATCTTTAGATACCTGTCTTTTGGACCATAAATAGAAATAAGGCCTTTATCTTCGGGGAAGATGGTGCTTATCTGCCCCTGCAAACCATGGATTGCACCATGAATAAACACCTTGCCCAGTTCTTTACAGGCTCTTTCCAGCAGAAAACGGGATGGGATATTATCAAGTCCATCCACCACCACATCAATCCCATTAATGATATCGGAAATATTCTGGTCATCAATGAACTGGGAGTAGGAATGGCTGTTTATACTGGAATTTATCTGCTTTATTCTTGCTGCGGCACATAAGACTTTTTCTTTTGCTAAATTATCTTCATTGCAGAGCACTTGTCTGTTTAGATTACTTTCCTTGAATATATCTCCATCAACTACTACTATGTTTCCTACTCCCAACCTTGCCAGCAATTCAATGATACTTCCTCCCAGTCCTCCACAGCCCACCACTGCTGCCCTGGAATTAAGCAACTTTATCTGTTCTGAAAAACTGAGGGAATCAAAGTTCCGGGCATAACGAGTTGGAATGATTTCTTCCTGTAGAGCAAATATTTCAATCTCTTTTGGTGATAAATTATATTTTTGAAAAAGGTCCTTTACCTGTGAAATAGATATGGTGGGAATCTCATTTTGTTTTTTTAAGGGAAATTCTTTAATTCTTTTAAATTCTTCTCTTAACTCTGAGTAATTTTTTTTCATTTATCACCAGATAGAACAAGATTAAAAACAGCTAAAACATTATTAGAATTTTCCATTTTGATAAAATAGCAAATTAGCTTGCTCTGCACCAGGCTATCCATTTATTATTATAACAACTAAGTCAAATTTTCTATGCCAGATTCAACTTATATATTATCGGTACAAGTATAGTGGCATTGGAAAAAATAATTGCCCGATAAATGGTTATATGGTATTCTTAAAATAAAACAACAAGAAACAAAATAAATATTTTGTTAGAAATTTCAAACCTAAATAGCCTGACTTCGTTCCCATCATCATAGATTTGGGGAATATTAATCCCAAATTGTTATGATTATCAAATGAAAAAATTCCCCATTAGAGCTCCTGTTTTAGGAGTTATTCAGCCAAGGCATACTTGCATAGTTGGAATAAGTTATTTTAATTAGCAAATTAGTGAAAGGGGGTGAGAGAAAAATATAAAAACCTTCGTGAAAGATAACGTTCTAAAATAATAAAAAATAGAAAGGAGAAATAAATGTTTAAAAATCGAAAAAGGATTACTCTTCTCAGTACTATCTTTTTAGTGTTTTTTGTTTCCACGCTATTAACCTTTGCTGCTGACAAACATACCCCACAGGATGCCATTGCCGCTCATGGTATGGTGGCTGCAGCACACCCTTTAGCTGTTCAAGCCGGTGTGGATACCCTGAAAAAGGGCGGTAATGCCATTGATGCAGCTGTTGCAACTGCCTTTGCCCTTAATGCTGTAGAACCAAATGCCAATGGAATTGGTGGTGGTGGTTTTATGCTTATTAGGTTTGCCGAGACTGGGGAAATCATTATACTCGATTATCGTGAACGTGCTCCTGCTGCCTCTACTAAAGATATGTATGCCTCGGAACAGTCTAAAGCAGAAAAGTGGACTTCTGAAGGCGGTCTTGCCAGTGGTGTCCCGGGTACTTTGCTTGGTCTGAAAACTGCCTTGGATGAGTACGGTACAATGACTTTGCAGGAGGTAATGACGCCCGCCCTGAATTATATGGAAAATGGTTTTGAGATTACTGATACTTTCAGTGGTATGATAAATGATAATTATGACAAATTAGTAGAATGGAATGACCCATTTACCATTGCTTATCTGAAAGATGGTTTACCACTGGAAACCGGTGATGTGCTGGTACAGAAAGATTTAGCCAAAACCTATCGAGAAATTATGGAAAAGGGGATTGAACATTTCTATGGCGGTGAATTGGGGCAAAAGATTGTTGATGCGGTGCAGGCTGCTGGTGGCATACTGACCCTTCAGGATCTGAAAGATTATGAGATTCACCGACATAAACCGGTTGTGGGTAATTATCGCGGGTATGATATTTATTCCATGCCTCCTCCCAGCTCTGGTGGTACCCATTTAATACAGATATTGAATATCATGGAAAATTTTGATATTGCCAATATGAACTATCTAGGGCCAACGCATATCTCTGTTTTGAATGAGGCGATGAAAATGGCTTTTGCCGATCGGGCAAAATTTATGGGTGACCCGGCCTTTGCCAAAGACATACCTTTGAAAGGACTAACTTCTAAAGGATATGCTAAATACCTGGCTGATAGTATAGATGTTACTAAACCCAAGCTGGAGCTTCCAGCCGGTGACCCGGGAATATTTGAACATCAAAGCACCACCCATCTGTCTGTGGTAGATGCAGAAGGGAATGCCGTAGCTTTATCTCAAACCATCAACTTTTTCTTTGGCTCCGGAGTAATTGTACCCGGTGTAGGGATTATCATGAATAACGAAATGGACGACTTTTCTACCAATCCGGAATCACCCAATGCTCCTGAACCTGGAAAGACACCACTCTCCAGTATGTCACCTACTATTGTGGAAAAAGATGGGGAGGTCTTTATGGTGTTAGGTTCCCCCGGTGCCACCAGAATCTTTACTGCTATGGCACAAATAATTTCTAATGTCATCGATTTTGGTATGGGGATGGATGAAGCAATAGAAGCCCCTCGTATTCATGCTTCTTCTTCTGGCGGTAAAGCGATGCCTATTGCGGTGGAAAGCCGTATTCCCATCTTAACTGTGGAAGCATTAAAATTGTTAGGCAATCAGGTTGACATCAGAGGTGCTCATGACCTCTATTTTGGCGGAGCTCAGGGAATAATGATGGTAGATGGAGTACTTTTTGGCGGGGGAGACTCGCGGCGTGACGGAATAGCCTTTGGTTATTAAAATAGGTTGTATGTGGGGGACAGTTCCTGCCGGTCTCTTATCGGCTTAAAAGCAGGCATCTCAGGAATTGCCCCCCGAAGGGGGATAAATTGTTAAGTATTGAATTATTATATTTCGTGGTAATGGTTGCAATATTTGCCTTATGCTGTTTTAAGTTTAAGTTGCCGGTAGGTATTGCTATGGCTATTTCTGCCATTTCCGGCTGTTTAATAGCAGGATTTGGTATCCCTGTACGCCATCTTATCGAAGGTGCCTTTAATTATCTCAATACTATTCTGGTAATTGCCACCGCTATGGTTTTTATGAAAGTGGTGCAATACAATGGTATGATGGATACCGTAACCCGCTGGTTAATTGAAAAATTTTATTCCAGACCGGCTTTATTAATTATTGGTTTATCTTTTATCGTGGTTTTTCCGGGAATGATTACCGGGTCTTCCACCGCTGCGGTTTTAACTGCAGGTGTTTTGGTATCCCCGGTATTCATTTATATGGGATTTCCCAAAGAAATAGCGGCAGCTGTAGTGGCTATGGCAGCAGTTTTTGGTGAAGCCGCCCCGCCGGTTAATGTAAATGCCCTCATCATCGGGGGAGGGATTGACTTACCCTATATCGGCTTTACTCTGCCTCTGCTGACGCTTACGGTTCCTTTAATAGTGTTTACCAGCCTCTTTTTAAGTAAAAAATACCTGAAGGTTTTCAATTACGAGAAGATCAAAGATAGTCTTCCCGTTTCTTATCTTACTGATTACGGGGTACGGTTATTTTTACCTATTATTGTTTTAATAATTTTAATGATCAGAGAGACCTTTTTTCCAAAATTGTTTCCAACCCTTGGTATGCCAATCTATTTTTTAACTGCGGCTCTGGTAGGAATGTTTTCCGGTAAGAAGTTCAATTTTTTAAAAATTTCAGAAGAGGCTATCCATGATGCTTTGCCAGTGCTGGGAATTTTAATGGGAGTTGGGATGTTTATTCAGGTCATGACCCTGACCGGTGTGAGAGGTTATATTGTTATTAACTGCCTTAGCCTGCCTCCTTATCTACTCTATTTAGGAATAGCTCTGAGTATACCTCTTTTCGGTGCGGTGTCTGCTTATGGGTCAGCTTCTGTATTGGGAGTACCTTTTGCCCTGGCATTATTAGAGAGTAATCCGGTAATAACGGTAGCAGCTTTATCACAATTAGCTGCCCTGGGGGATTTGATGCCTCCCACGGCATTGGCAGGAATTTTCGCTGCACAGATAGTTGGTGAAAAGGATTATTTTAAGGTGTTAAAGTATTGCATATTGCCGGCTATTATCACTGCAGCCTGGAGTATTGTTGTGATGATCTTTGCCAATGTATTGGCTCGTATCTTGTTGTAATTTACTTAAAAGGGAGAAAAAAGATGTTAATAATTACTTTTATCTACCGTTTAATTATTTTATTTTTTACAGTCTTGGTAGTTCGAGATATGTTTAAGGAGAAAGATATCTGGAATCAATTAACCTCTGTTTTGGTAATTATTCCCTTTGTGCTGAGATTGTTTATGGTAAAATGATTTCTTCTGATGATATTTTAAGTCAGAAAGAGGATTAGCAATGAAAAAAAATGAAAAAATAGCCATCTTTTTATTAGTCTTTGCTGCCATTATTATAACAGCCTCTGCTTTTGAATTTATCGACCAATGGAAGGATGATGTAATTATTGGTGGGCCTGGGGTCACGAGAATTGCTCAATTGAGTGATTACTTTCCTGAATTAAAAGGAGAATACTGTGACACAGCCATCTATTTTTTAGAGAGTGATGAGCCTGGCGGTACTGTTTTTGTTTTAGGCGGTACCCACCCTAATGAACCATCATCTATGCTTTCTGCGGTGTTATTAATTGAAAATGCTGTCGTAACCAGAGGGAGAATTATCGTTATTCCGCAGGCCAATCTCAGTGGTTATTCCCATAATGATCCACAGGAGGCATCTCCCCGTAAACTTCATTTTAAAACAGCTTCAGGTGTGAGAGTATTTCGCTATGGTTCTAGAGCTACCAATCCCATCCACCAGTGGCCTGACCCTGATATCTATATTAATCAGTTTGGCCAGTCTCTTTCCGGTTCGGAAACTCGCAATTTAAATAGAGGATACCCGGGAGACCCCAAAGGTAATTATACCGAAAGAATCTGCTATGGAATTATGGAGGTTATTAGAAAAGAAGCAGCTGATTTATCGGTGGATTTACATGAAGCCTCTCCGGAATACCCGGTTATTAATGCCATAGTGGCTCATGAAAGGGCTATAGACTTAGCCAGTATTGCTGTTTTAGATTTGCAGATGGAAGACCTGAATTATAATTTAGAGATTTCTCCACCCTCTTTTCGAGGCTTAACTCACCGGGAGTGGGGAGATTATAGCGATACCATGGCTATCCTAATGGAAACAGCCAATGCCAGCCAGGGCAGGATAAGAGGGAGAACAGACGAGGCTTTAGCATTAACCGGTAAGGATAAAATGTATGTAAAGGCAGCAGAGCTGGGTAGATTATATGTACCTTATGATGAAAATGGCCATCCAATAGAAGAGAGAGTGGGAAGACATCTGGCTGCTCTTAATGTTCTTATTGTCAACATGGGTATGCTATTTCCCGAAAAAACAGTGGAATATTATGGTATACCCAGCTATGGAGAGCTGATGGAACAGGGGTATGCCAATTATCTCCTGGCAGCTCAGTGACCATTAAATTTACTAAATAAAAAAGGAAGGCCTGAAGAGTAGCCAAAAACTACTATTTTAAGCCTTCCTTATTTATTTCTTTTTCATTCTCACACTAATTTATTTTAAATGTTCTTCCAGATAGTTTTTTACCAGCTCACCGGTATCGGCAATTTTTTCTACGCTTTCCAATGGTATTTTATGATCTGTACTCATTTTAGTAAAATACCCATCTTCATTACCTGCCTTAACTATAATTAAATGGTCAGCTTCAGGTACCACTAAATCCAAAAAAGCATCAGAGAGCGCTCCTCTACGGGCTTCGCCGCCGATATGCATCACTAAAAAAGTTATTTTCCGTTTTTTAATTTCTTCAATTAAAGATTTTGTTCTGTCTAATTCTTCATTTTTATCAATTCCAGCTGCTCCCAACCCTTTGGAGCTGCCGCCCACCACGGCAATGATTATCTTATAATCTTCTATCATTTCAGGGTAAGCAATCTGTTCATAAGCTGCAGCAATCTGAAATCGGGATAATAAAACATTAATCATTCTGGCATCTGGACTCTGGCCAATAGAGGTGATTAAGATCTCAGGTGTTTCTGTAACTTCTGTAGAGAAAGCTGGTATGGTTAAAACTATCACACAGAATAAAATAAATAGTAACTGAAGTAAAACATTTTTATTATTTCTGTTATTCATAAGTTTCGCCTCCTTGTCAATATTTTTAAATTATTGTCAATAATTTCAAGTAAAACAATCAAGTTAATGAGAATCTTTTTTATTTTAACATAAAGTTTTTATAAATGTAAATGTTTCAGAATGATGCCTTTCACACCAGAGAGAATTAAAATTAAAAAAGCAATAAGTATTTTGAGAGGAGACGGGCTTACAGAGATATACATTAGTTCAGGTAACTGCTATAATTAAACATATTTGGGAGCAATATTATAAAAGGAGAAAGAAGAGAAGCAGAACCAAATAAAGGTAAATCAAAATATGAAGAAGGTGAATAAGAAAATGGAAGATTATATTTCTTTGTATGAAAAATTGGGTTTATTCTATCTGGGAAAGGAGGTTAATCCCAAAACTTCTCAATCTACCGAAAATCTGTTTCTTTATAAGTCAAAAGATCTGACTACACATGCGGCCATCATAGGTATGACCGGTAGCGGGAAGACAGGTCTCGGTATTACTTTAATTGAAGAAGCAGCCATTGATAATATTCCCTCTATCATTCTGGATCCCAAAGGAGATATGGGCAATCTGCTCTTGTCCTTTCCGGATTTAAAACCGTCAGATTTCCAGGAATGGATTGACCCGGTGGAAGCTGAAAATAAAGGCAAGACCCCTACCCAATATGCTGAGGAGGTAGCCCACAGCTGGCAGGAAGGATTAAAGAGTTTTCAGCAGGACAGAGAGAGAATTGCCGTTTTTAAAAATAGTGCAGACTTTACTATTTATACCCCTGGCAGTTTATCAGGGGTTCCACTGTCAGTGTTAAGCAGTTTTGAGGTTCCTGCAGAGGAGGTTATGAATGACCCAGATACCTACTCCTCTATGATTAATTCCACCGTGACGGGGCTTTTGTCCCTGATTAATATAAAAGCAGATACTCTAACCAGTAAAGAATATATTCTATTAGCAGCCATTTTTTCTTATTTCTGGAAGAAGAATATCAACCTTACCTTAGAGGAGTTGATCGGTTATGTTGCCAATCCTCCCTTTGATAAGATTGGGGTTCTGAGCTTAAATAATTTTTATCCTCAGAAGGAAAGATTTGAACTGGCTATGCTTTTAAATAATATTCTTTCCAGTCCAGGTTTTACCATGTGGCTGGAAGGAGAAAAATTGGATATTCAAAACCTGCTCTATACGGAAAATGGCAAACCCAAGGTAAGTATACTTCATTTAACTCATCTGGATTATAATCAGCAGATGTTTTTTGTCACACTTTTTTTGAACAAATATATTAGCTGGATGAGGCAGCAGACCGGCACACCTGCACTGCGTACCATACTTTATATGGATGAAATTTTCGGGTTTTTTCCAGCCACTTCCAGTCCCCCATCCAAAAAGCCAATGCTGATTCTCTTAAAACAGGCCAGGGCTTATGGTATAGGGGTAGTTTTAGCTACCCAAAATCCTATTGACCTTGATTACAAGGGGCTCGCTAATATTGGCAGCTGGTTTTTAGGAAGGCTGCAGACCAGACAGGATAGAGATAAGGTGATTGACGGTCTTTCTAAAAATGAGACCGGAGCATTGGATAAGAGTGAAATTGATAATATGCTGGCTAATATGAAAAAACGCACTTTTCTCTTAAAAAGTGCCCATCTGGATAATCTACCATTGTTTGAAACAAGATGGGTATTATCTTATCTGAGAGGCCCTCTGACAGCACAGGAAATTAAGAGACTGATGGAGGATAAACAGCACATAATAGCACCACCACCAGTTTTGCCTGCGGAAAAATTGTTTAGTTTAAGCTCTGAAACGAAAGATGCAGAAAGAGAAGAGCTGAAAATTAGTGCAGCCCAACCCCTCCTGTCAGAGAAAATAAAACAGTATTTTTTACATCACCCGCCTTTTAGAACAGATATTGCTTATGAACCCAGTATTATATTAAGGGGAAAAGTCAGATTTTATAGTGAAACTAAGAATATTGACCAGCAGGAAGAAATTTCTCTTAAAATTCCTCTGAGGCAGGATATGGCAGAGATAAATCTGAAAGAAGCCCTCCCCAACAAAGATGATATTACCAGTTATGACCAGAGTCCATTGGAAAACGCCCGATTTGATTATCTGCCACCCTTTTTGGAAGAGATGAAAGATATGAAAACACTGGAAGAAAAATTTAAAAATTATATCTATGATAATACCAGGATAGAACTTTTCAGCTGTAAGGAGTTTAAGTTATTATCAAAACCAGAGGAAGATTTTGCTGATTTTAAATCTCGGATATTAGACCTTATTAGAATAGAAAAAGACAAAGCAGTAGAAAAATTGACCGAACAATATGCAAAGAAAGAAGAGAAATTAGAAAAAGATTTTCTGAAACTGCAGGAAAAACTGGAAAAAGAAGAAGCAGATGTCAAAGCTATCACTACACAGAGTGCCTTATCTTTAGGGTCAAGCGTATTAGGTGCCCTATTGGGAAGAACCAAAGTAGGCACCTTAAATAGTGGTGTAACAGGTTTAGGTCGAGCCAGTAGAATTTTAAAAGAGAAGAAAGATGTAGAGATAGTAAAGAAAAAGATTGAGGCATTGAGCCAGGATATCCAGAGGATGGAAGAGGAATTGAAACAGAATATTGAGAAGATGTCTGCTCAGTTTAATATTGATAGCTACACCATTGAGACTATCAGTATCAAGCCCAAGAAGGGAGATATTTTTGGTATCAGCACAGGATTGCTTTGGGAATCAAAGTAATTTTAAAAATTTTTTAAAGGTGGTATAATATTATTAAACATTCAGTAAAATAATAAATTATGGTTAAAATAAAAACTTAATTAATATAACTCATCATAAAAGTATGTCATTTTAGATATCCCTTTTAAATAAGATAATTTATGGTCATAAAATAGTATAAATTCTGGAAAATAGGGAATAATATATATAGAGAAGAAAATAAAGTATTAATCGTTTTTTCAATAGCAAGACAAATCAATATTTCGTAAAAATAAGTTGATAAAAGCAAACTATTCCAAAAGGATAGGGCGCAAAACCTTGGGTCTAAAGCTGAAGCCATGATTGCCAGGTTACCGACTTAATTTTTATTTTAATAATCCATAGGACCATGGAGATAAAAATGAATATTTTTCAGAGGAAATCAGTAAATGTTCCTGATAATGGAAATGGCAAAAATAACTTGGAACAATTTGAAATAAGCAATGATTGGGAAGAAAGTTATGTACCAGATGAAAAAAAAGATACCACAGTCAAAAAAAATTACTGCCCCAATGCAGAATTGTTTCGGCGTTTAATTGAAGGTACTTCTTTTGACCGTCGTATCAATAAAAAAATAGAACCAGTAGAAAAGCCAATCAAATTAAAAGAACCAAGCAATAAACATATTTCTGCTAAACAACATCCAAAGGCAGATATTAAATTATCTATTAGAAAAACAAAAAATGAAATTAATTTATCTCAACCTATAAAGCCGCTAACAAAGAAAAAGTTCATTAACGAGAAGGCACAAAAAAGACTAGAACATATTACCAATAATGTATTTAACCTTTAGCAAAGCTGAGATAGTAATAAAAGTGAACCATATTCCTTTTCTATTTATTTCGGAACCTTCTGTATTTTGGGTAGTATACAGCAAGCTGTATTAGGGAAATACGAACAAATCTTTTTAATGTTTTTAGTATCTATTTTCCATTTGCTTTTTTTACTTAAATTAGTATTATAAGAGAAAGCTTTTCAAAATTTTACCCACTGTATTCCATTAATGTTCAGAAATAATGAATAAATTATAGTTTTAAAGGAATTACAAAAGTAAGCACATCAAAGAAGGTGTACATTATGTCTATTGCTGAAAATTATCAAAGAATAAGGGCAGAAATACCATCTCAGGTTCGGATAGTGGTTGCCGCTAAAGGGAGGACTGCAGATGAAGTAAAAGAGGTAATCGAAGCAGGCGCTACCGATATTGGGGAGAACTATGTCCAGGAAGCGGAAACGGTGAGACAGTCTCTCTCGCAAGATTTAATTGAAAAGGTCAACTGGCATATGATAGGACCTCTGCAGAAAAATAAAATCAATAAGGCTTTACCCATCTTTGATTTTATACAAACTACAGATTCTTTAGAGTTAGCGGAGGCAATTGATAAACGGGTAGAAAATTCAGGAAAAGAGGCTATAACCCTGATGTTAGAGATAAATATTGGCAGTGAATTGTCTAAATCCGGTCTTAAACCAGAAGAACATAAAAAATTTGAAGAGTTTTTAGAAAAATTGGTAGAGGATATCTCACAACTTAGCCGTATTCGCTTAGAAGGACTGATGACCATGGGCCCTCTTTTAGCTGAACCAGAGCAGTTTCGCCAGTATTTCCATAGAACAAAAGAAATATTTAACCGTCTGGCAAGGTTAAAACCAGAACGGGTAAATATGAAGTATCTCTCTATGGGTATGACTGATTCTTACCAGATTGCCATTGAAGAGGGCGCCAATATGGTCAGGATTGGCACCGCTATATTTGGACCAAGAAAAGATCACTGCTGCCTATATTTAAAAAAGTAAGATGTTAACCATATACCAAAGAATTATCTTGAGAAAAGGAGGTATTAAATGAATAAAAAATTGATGAATTATTTATTATTGGTTTTGTTGGTCTGTCTGATTAGCCCGGGCTATCCTATTCTAGCAGCCACCAATTTAAATACCATTGTGGCTGAAATGGAAAGAAGTTATCAAAAACAGTTAGCTGGTATTCAGGATTTAACAATTATTCAGGAAACAAAAGGTGGTTTATCTTTTACCAGAACCACCTATCATAAAAAAGCCAGGATAAATAACCAGGATATTTTAATGACCCGGGTGGAGGCCAGTGTAATGGGAATTGATACTGTAGTAATTTATGATGGTATTTATACCTGGTCAGTCGATTCCTTCAGCGGTGAAATAGAAAAAGAAGAAGGTGATTTGTATTCTTTCCAAACTCATTCTATATTTAAACCGGAAAAAGGTATTTTGCTGGGAGAAGAGCAGGTGAATGGGAAAGATACTTACAAGATACAATTGGATAATGTGGTAGGGATCTTGGGAATGGAAGAAATGACCGGTCCTGAATATTCTGAGGGCGAGGAAACAGAATCCTATGGAATATTCTGGATTGATAAAAGAGATTTAGTTCCGCTCAAAGCACAAAACTTCATAAAGTCTGTCACGATGGAAGATGACCCCCCTGTGACTACAAATGTGACTACAGAGATTGATTTTCTGGATTATCGTTTGGTGGGTTCTATGTTGATTGCCCATCAAATGGAAATAACCAGTCAGATAGAGGTGGATGATCCATCACTAAGTTCAGAAGAAAAAGAACAACAGCAGGCTTTTATTAGTGCAATGGGGGGTATGGGCAATATGGAAATAGTGGTTACTTATACCGAGTATAATACCGGATTGCCGGCTGACCTGTTTGATGGTACCTTATTAGAGCCTGGAGAACCTCTCTTTGGAGGTATGAATGATTTTACCGAAGGATCTGACGATGAGGAAGATGCCGAACAACCAGGGGGCACCTCAAACCTGGATGAACTAATGAAAAGCTTTATAAAAGGACTAGACGATATGACGGAAGGATTGGAAGGACTCGATGAGGTACTGAAAAATATAAAGACTGAAAAGTGATGGTACGGTAATTTTTTATATTATAATATATAATTATAATTTATATGCCTCAATAGCAATTATAGAAAATTTAAAAGCTTAATATAATTATGAAACGAGATATTAAAGGGCTATCTTATAATGAATTAGATAAAGTGATTATTAAAGAAGGATTTCCTTCCTATCGGGCAAAGCAGATCTATGATTGGCTCTATCTGAAAAAGGTAAATACATTCAGACAGATGAGCAACCTGCCCCTCGATTTAATCCATTATTTGGAATCTACTTTTAATTTTGTCTCCCTTGGTTGCATTAAACAGAACAGATCCAAAGATGGTACTACAAAATATTTATTTCAGTTGAGTGACAAATATTTGATAGAATCTGTTTTGATTCGAGGAAAAAGGAGGAATACCGTTTGCCTCT